>NZ_JAUIZP010000017.1:0-1594 GCF_041414735.1 Rhodococcus sp. GXMU-t2271 | reverse complement strand
CCCCCAACCCCGGGGGGGCCCCCCCGACCTCCCAGATGACATCGGCACCACCACCGTCGTCCGTCCGTGAGTGCCTTCCCCGTCGAACCGTCGTTGCCGCACGACCCCTGTCCGTCGTCGCCGGCAACCCGTCCGTCCACGGTTCGAACACCAGAAAGTAGGCTCGTCGATGAGTCAGCACACTTCTCTCTCCACCGAGGCCCCCGGAGGCGAACCAGTGGTCGCGGGTAGCCCCTCGCCGCAGCGCAGCACCCTCGAGTCCCGGCGTCCCTGGGTTCGCACCCTGGCGATGGCCGGGCCGGCGTTCATCGCCGGTGCCTGGCAGTTCGGCCCCGGCAACCTCGCGAGCGCCGTTCAGGCCGGCAGCGCATACGGTTACTCGCTGATCTGGGTCGTCGCCCTCTCGACGCTCTTCATGCTCGTCTACGCCGACATGAGTGTCCGCTTGGGAATCCGTACCCCGGTGTCCATGATCGGCTCCGTCAAGGACATTCTCGGCAATCGGGTCGGCGTCGCCGCCGGCATCGGCGTCTTTCTCATCACCCTGTGCTTCTCCGTCGGCAACGCCGTCGGCTCCGGCCTCGGGCTGTCCATGGTCTTCGGAGGCTCTCCACTGCTGTGGTCGGCGATCTGTACGGTATTCGTCGGGCTGATCCTGTTGTTCCGCAACGTCTATCGCACCGTCGAGCGGGTGCTGCTGGTGATCGTCGCCCTCATGGCGGCCACCTTCGTTCTCAGCGCCGTCATCGCGAAACCGGACTGGTACCAGGCGCTCGGCGGCGCCCTGCCCGTCATTCCACCCGGCGGACAACTCCTCGTTGTCGCCCTCGTCGGCACCAACTTCTCGCTCAATGCGGCGTTCTTCACCGCTTACGGCATCCGCGAGCGCCGGCGCACCGAAGCCGAATACCGTCGGACCACAGTCGCGGACACCATTCCCGGCATCGTGGCCCCGGGCATCATGACCTCGCTGGTCATCATCGTCGCCGCTGCGGTCCTCGGCCGCGCCGGCACCGAGGCGACCACCCTCACCGGCCTCGCCAAGGTATTCGAACCCATTGCCGGCCCCGTCGGCTCCACGATCTTCGCCCTCGGCTTGTCCGGCGCCGCGTTCTCGTCCATGGTCGCCAACGCCACCGCCGGCGGCACCATGCTCTCCGACGCCCTCGGGAAGGGCCCTTCCGCGAGCACTCCGGCGGCCAAGCGCACCAGCGCCCTCATCCTTGCCTTCGGTCTGATCGTCACGCTGGTGTTCACCAGCTCCCCCATCCAGCTCATCATCGTCGCCCAAGCACTGACTGTCCTCATCGCCCCTCTACTCGGTCTCCTGCTGCTCGTGATGAGCAACAACCACGAGCTGATGGGCTCCCTGCGAAACACGTGGTGGAAGAACATCGTCGGCGTCCTGGGACTCGTCGCTGTCCTGTCCCTGTCCGCGCTGCTGGTCTACAACCTGCTCGGCTGAGCACACCTCGCGTGCCGCAGTGGCGGGCCGGACACCGGGAACTCGGTGCCCGGCCCGCTACCTGTGCCGCGGGAACACATCGATTTCGAACCCACCGGAAGGAGCCGGAGAACATGCCGTTGTTCGCCG
>NZ_JAUIZP010000016.1:0-176475 GCF_041414735.1 Rhodococcus sp. GXMU-t2271 | reverse complement strand
GGGCCGGACACCGGGAACTCGGGGCCCGCCCCGCTACCTGTGCCGCGGGAACACATCGATTTCGAACCCACCGGAAGGAGCCGGAGAACATGCCGTTGTTCGCCGTCGAGTACACCTACACGGCCGAGACCGCACTCGGCCGCGACACCCACCGAGCCGCACACCGAGCCTGGCTGGCCGCCCTCGTCGAGTGCGGAACCGTGCTGACCTGTGGACCCTACACAGACGACTCCGGTGCCCTCGTCCTCGTCGACGCGGACACCGCCGAGACCGTTCGGAGCCTCGTCTCCGACGACCCGTTCGTCGTCCACGGCCTCGTGCCGCAGCACCGCATCACGGGGTGGACGCCCGTGCTCGGCTGCCTGGCCGGCGCGCGGACACGGCCCGGAGAGGTCGAAGCCGATCGGAGCAGGACCTGAAGCCGGCTCACCCCTGCCGGCGCCGCAGCACCAGGTAGACGATCAGTGCCAGCAGCGCACCGACGGCCACCGCCGGCCCGACCCTCTTCAGCACCGACTCGCGGGCGTACTGCATCAGGTCCAGCGGGGCGGCCTCGGTGGGCTGTGCCGCCGGGGCCGGGGTCACCGGCGCGGCTGCCGGTGCAGCGGGCGCGACGGCTTCCGGGGCCGCGGCCGCTTCCGGGGCGGGGACCGGGGCCGGCGCGGCGGGCGGACCGCCGAGCTTGTCCGCCAGGCACGCCGTGAACTGCTCGATGATCTTGCCGCCGACGTCGGAGATCATGCCCCGGCCGAACTGAGCGGGCTTACCCGTGATGGACAGGTCGGTCACGACGGTGCCCTCGGTACGGTCACCGTCGCCGGTGAGCGTGATCGTGAACGTCGCATTGACGGTGCCGTTGCCGCGGGAATCCTTCGCGGCGGCCTCCATGACCGCGCGACGGGCCTGTTCGTCGGTCTCGACGAACTTCCCGGTGCCCTTGTAGAGCAGTTGCACCGGCCCCATCTTGATCTTCACGGTGCCGGTGAAGGTGTTGCCGTCGACGCCGGTGAGGGTGGCCCCGGGCATGCAGGGTGCCACCTTCTCCGGATCCAGTAGGGCCGTCCACACCTCGTCGACGGGTGCCGGCACGGACATGTGGTGTTCGAGTTGCATGGGTTTCGTCTCCAGTGCTTGCTCAGGCGACGTTCGCTGCCGTCGACACCGCACGGCGCGTGAGCACCCGCGCGAGTTGGCGACGGTAGTCGGCGTCGGCGTTGCCGTCGCTCATGGGGGAGGTGCCCTCGGTGGCCTGCTCGGCAGCGGCCCGGATGGTGTCGGCCGTCGCGGGCTGCCCGACGAGTGCCTGCTCGACGGCGTGCGCGCGGACCGGCACGGCCGCCATGTTGGTCAGCGCCACCCGGGCCTGCCGGATCGTGCCGCCGTCGGTCTGCACGGTGGCGGCGACCGCGACGATCGACCAGGCGTGCGCCACACGGTTGAACTTCTCGTACCGCGCCGCCCACCCCGTGCGCTCGGGAATCCGCACCTCGACGAGGATCTCCTCGGGCTGCAGAGTGGTGGTGAAGTAGTCGTCGAAGAAGTCCGCGGCGGGGATGCTGCGCCGCCCCGACGGTCCGGCCGCGACGAGGGTCGCCTCGAGCGCGAGCACCGGCGCGCCGAGATCCCCGGCGGGATCGGCGTGGGCCAGTGCCCCGCCGAGAGTGCCCCGATGCCGGATCTGCGGGTCGGCCACCGTGCTCGTGGCCTCGGCGAGCAACCGGGCGTGCTCCCGCACGAGCGGATCGTGGATCACATCGTGGTGCGTGGTCATCGCACCGATCACGAGGTCGCCGCCGTCCTCGCGGACACCCCGCAACTCCGGGATCCGTCCGAGGTCGACGAGCGTGGTGGGGGCCGCCAGCCGCAGCCGCAGCACCGGCATCAGGGACTGCCCGCCGGCGATGATCTTGGCGTCCTCCCCCGCCGAGGCGAGGGCGGCGACGGCCTCGTCGACGGTGGTGGGCGCGACGTAGTCGAACGTCGACGGGATCATCGGGCGCCTCCCTGAGCCGAGTTCCGGGCTGATTCGACGGCGTGCCACACCCGCATCGGCGTGCACGGCATCTCGATGTCCCGTACGCCGAGGTGACGCACGGCGTCGAGGACGGCGTTGACCACCGCCGGGGTGGAGGCGATCGTGCCGGCCTCGCCGACTCCCTTGACACCGAGCGGGTTTCCCACCGCCGGGGTCTCGGTGCGGTCGGTGGTGAACGTCGGCAGGTCCGCAGCGGACGGCAGCAGGTATTCGGCGAACGAGCCGCTGAGCAGGGTGCCGGACTCGTCGTGCACGGCCTCCTCGTAGAGGGCCTGCGCGATGCCCTGGGCGAGACCCCCGTGCACCTGCCCCTCCACGATGAGCGGGTTGACAACGTGCCCGACGTCGTCGACGCACACGTACGAGCGGATACGCACCTGGCCGGTCTCGGTGTCCACCTCGGCGGCACACAGGTGCGTACCGTGCGGGAACGAGAAGTTGTCCGGGTCGTAGGTGGCCTCGGAGTCGAGGTTGGGTTCGATGCCCTCGGGCAGGTCCGCGGCGGTGAACACCGCGAGCGCGATGTCGCTCATGCCCACGGCCTTCTCGGTGCCCCTCACCCGGAACCGGCCCTCGGCGAACTCGAGGTCGTCCTCCGAGCACTCCATCATGTGCGCCGCGATCGGTCTGGCCTTCGCGATCACCTTCTCCGCGGCCTTGACGACCGCCACGCCGCCGACGGCCAGCGACCGGGATCCGTAGGTGTCCAGTCCGCGCGGGGAACTCTGCGTATCACCGTGCAGTACTTCGACGTCCTCGAACGGCACACCGAGCCGGTCGGCGACGATCTGGCTCCACGCCGTCTCGTGCCCCTGCCCGTGCGACGACGAACCGGTGACGACCTCGACCCGGCCGGTGGGCAGCATCCGGATCGCGGCGTGCTCCCAGCCGCCCGCCCCGTAGTTGAGCGAGCCGAGTACCCGCGACGGCGCCAGGCCGCACATCTCGGTGAAGGTCGACACCCCGATGCCGAGCTGGACCGGATCGTTCCGGCCGCGACGTTCCTGCTGCTCACGGCGCAGCTCGTCGTAGTGGAACAGATCGCGGGCCTTCGCGGTGGCGGCCTCGTAGTTGCCGGAGTCGTAGGTCAGGCCCGCGACGGTGTCGAACGGGAACTCCTCGTGCCGGATCCAGTTCTTCGCGCGCAGCTCGAGCGGATCCATCGACAGCTCGGCGGCGAGCTCGTCCATGATCCGTTCGATCCCGAACGTCGCCTCGGGCCGGCCCGCGCCGCGGTAGGCGTCGGTGGGCACCTTGTTCGTGAACACGTTGGTGCACGTGAAGTGGTAGGCGCCGAATTTGTAGATGCCGTTGAACATGAACGCGCCCAGGATCGGCACACCGGGGGTGACCAGCCGCAGGTAGGCACCCATGTCGGCCAGCAGCTCGACCTTCAGGCCGACGACGGTGCCGTCGCGGCGCGCGGCGAGGGTGAGCTTCTGGATCTGGTCGCGGCCGTGATGCGCCGCGACCATCGACTCGCTGCGGGTCTCGGTGTACTTCACCGGTTTCCCGAGCCGGCGCGCGACGAGCAGGGCGAGCAGCTCCTCCGGCGTCACCTGCAGTTTGCCCCCGAAGCCACCGCCGACGTCCGGGGCGATCACCCGCAGCTTGTGCTCGGGGATGCCGAGCGTCATCGCCAGCATGATCTTGAGGATGTGCGGGACCTGCGTGGCCGACCACACCGTGATCTGCGGCCCGGTCGGGTCGACGACCACGGAACGGGGTTCCATGAATGCCGGGATGAGCCGCTGCTGCCGGAACGTGCGCTCGACGACCACCTCGGCATCCCGGATGGTCTGCTCGACGTCGCCTCCGGTGCCGGCCTCGGCGGAATCGAACGTCCACGTCGCGCTGACGTTGGTGCCGAGGTCCGGGTGCACGAGGTCGGCGCCGTCGCGGGCCGCGTCCGCCAGGTCGAGGACCACGGGCAGGTCGTCGTAGTCGACGTCGATCGCCTCGAGGGCGTCGTGGGCCTCGTAGGCGCTGCGCGCGACGACGACGGCGACGGCCTCCCCGGCGAAGTTGACCGTGTCCACCGCCAGCGCCGGCGCGGGCGGGATCTTCATGTCGGGGGTGATCACCCACGCGCACGGCAGGCTGCCCTGCTCCGGCGAGGCGTCCGCACCGGTGAGCACCGCCACCACGCCGGGCCGCTGCCGGGCTTCCGACGTGTCGATCGACGTGATGCGGGCGTGGGCGAACGGGCTGCGCAGGATCGCCATGTGCAGCATCCCCGGCAGGACGAGATTGTCGGTCCAGCGGGTGCGTCCGGTGACGAGATGCTCGTCCTCCTTGCGCCGCCGCGCCTGGCCGATCTCCGGTTCGACGGTGCTGGTCATCGTCCGCCTCCCGCCGCAGCGTCGGTCTGCAGTTCGGCCGCTCGGGCCTTCTGCGCCGCGTCCAGCGCCGCCTTCACGATGTTCTGGTAGCCGGTGCAGCGGCACAGGTTGCCCTCGAGGCCGAGCCGCACCTCCTGCTCGTCGGGATCGGGGTTCTCCTCGAGCAGGTCGATGGTCGACATGATCATGCCGGGCGTGCAGTAGCCGCACTGCAGGGCGTGGTTGTCGTGGAACGCCTGCTGGACGGGGTGCAGCACGCCGTCGCGGGACAGGCCTTCGACGGTGGTGACCTCCGAACCGTCGGCCTGCACGGCGAGCACCGAGCAGGACTTGACGCTGCGGCCGTCGAGATGCACGGTGCAGGCGCCGCAGTTGCTGGTGTCGCAGCCGACCACGGTGCCGACCTTGCCGAGCCGCTCGCGCAGGTAGTGCACGAGCAGCAGCCTCGGTTCCACCTCGTCCGTGTAGGCCGTCCCGTCGACGGTGACAGTGATGCGCATCGGGCCTCCAATGCCGGGAACATCCGGGATCCAAGATCGTCGAGAAGTGTTCACTGACACTGTGCTCCAACGGTGACTACCGAACACGCCGATTCGCCGAATCGGTGGCGGATCAACCTTGTTCCCGCGTTTGCGGCGGCCGGGCCGAGGGAATTCGCACGGACACGTTCGTCGGAGAGCGACAGGCGGAGGTGAGCGGTGACCGCGGTGGAGGAGATCGTCGAGCGAGGCGCCGGCCGGGAACTGCCCGTCGTCGGCAGCCTGGCGGAACTGACGGACCTGGTGATGTCCCACGACTCCGAGATCTACCTGCGGTACTCGAAGGGTCCGGACAGCGATGCGCGGAAGGGTCCGAGCAAGGACTACGAGGCCGACGTGACACTGCCCGGCTTGTCGGTGACCACGATCGTCCCGGAGCCGTGGTGGCCGCGGCCCGCCGTCGACTGGGTGGCGCGCCGGATCCGCAAGTACGCCGAGCTGGGCCGCGAGAGCGGCCGATTCGCGTGGCTGCTGACCGGCACGGTGGTCGGCGTGGGGCCGGACCACGAACCGCTCGTCGTGCGCGCCCGCCCGCTGGCACGCCTGTCCGACGCACTGCTCGACGAGGCGGCCGAGTGCTACCGGACCCGGTTCCGCGTCGGGAACGATTCGCGGAGCTGACCCGCGTCGCGGGAGCGCGGGCGGGGTACCCGTCGGGCATGGACCAGTCCGAAACTCCCATGCTGGATGCGCTGGATCAGTACCACCGACTCGACCGCTACGGATTCTCCCCGCCCGGCCACCGGCAGGGCCGCGGCGCCGACCCGCGGGTGACGAAGGTGCTCGGGCTCGATCCGTTCCGCTCGGACGTGCTCGCCTCCGGGGGCCTCGACGACCGCAAGTCGCGCAACGGCTACCTGTCGCGGGCGGAGCAGCTCATGGCCGAGGCGGTCGGAGCGCAGCAGGCGTTCTTCTCCACCTGTGGCAGCTCGCTGTCGGTGAAGGCCGCGATGATGGCGGTGGCGGGCAACGATCCGGGGGACTGCTCGTCGGCCGGGACTCGCACAAGTCGATCGTGGCCGGTCTGATCTTCAGCGGCGTCACGCCCCGCTGGATCACGCCCCGCTGGGACGAGGAGATGCACTTCTCCCATCCGCCCTCGCCGGAACAGGTGCGAGAGACGTGGGAGAAGTACCCGGACGCGGCCGGCGCGCTGATCGTCAGTCCCAGTCCCTACGGCACGTGCGCCGACATCGAGGGCATCGCGAAGGTCTGTCACGAGCGGGGCAAGCCCCTCATCGTCGACGAGGCGTGGGGTGCGCACCTGCCGTTCCACGACGACCTGCCCACCTGGGCGATGGACGCCGGCGCCGACATCTGCGTCGTCAGTGTCCACAAGATGGGTGCCGGCTTCGAGCAGGGATCGGTCTATCACCTGCAGGGCGACCTGGTGGACGGCGCGCACCTGTCGGCCTGCGCCGATCTGCTGATGACGACGAGCCCGAACGTGATGATCTACTCGGCGATCGACGGGTGGCGCCGGCAGATGGTCGAACACGGCGCCGAACTGCTCGGCGACGCCCTGCAACTGGCCCGGCGGACCCGCGAGCGGATCGCCGGGATCGACGGCCTCACCGTCCTCGAGGACCGCCTGCTCGGCGAGGAGGCCTCACACGACCTGGATCGCCTCCAGGTCCTGATCGACGTGAGCGAGCTCGGCGTCTCCGGCTACAAGTGCAGCGACTGGCTGCGCGAGCACTGCCGGCTCGATCTCGGCATGACCGATCACCGGCGCATCCTGGCGACCTTGTCCATGGCCGACGACGAGAGCACCGCCGATCGGCTCGTCTCGGCGCTGGAGGCGCTGTCGCAGGCCGCGGAGTCGTTCGATCCGCCGCCGCAGATGTACCTGCCGACCCCCGGCGAACTGCAGCTCGACTCGGTGATGTCGCCGCGCGACGCGTTCTTCGGCAAGGCGGAGATGGTCGATGCGAGCCGGGCCGCCGGGCGCATCGCGGCCGAGCAGATCACTCCCTACCCGCCGGGCATTCCCGCGGTCGTGCCGGGGGAGCGCCTCGACGACGCCGTCGTCGACTACCTGCGCAGCGGCGTGAACGCCGGGATGACGATTCCCGACGCGACCGACACCTCGCTCGAACAGTTCCGGGTGGTCGCCGAGAACTGACCGCCGCGCCACTACTGACCCGGCACCGCGGTGTCCTCGTGGGCGTGGATCGGGCCCGCGGTGCGGGCGAGGTGCTCGCCCCGGCCGCCCCACTTCAGCGCGATGATCTCCGCCGCGATCGACACCGCGGTCTCCTCCGGTGTGCGCGCCCCGAGATCCAGCCCGATGGGAGAGCACAGCCGCGCGAGCTCGTCGTCCGTCATCCCCGCTTCACGCAGGCGCGCCGACCGGTCCTCGTGCGTGCGCCGCGAGCCCATCGCGCCCACGTAGGCCAGGTCGAGCCGCAACGCGACCTCGAGCAGCGGCACGTCGAACTTCGGGTCGTGGGTGAGCACCGTGACCACGGTGCGCGAGTCCACGCGCCCCGCGGCCGCCTCGGCGGCGAGGTAGCGGTGCGGCCAGTCCACGACCACCTCGTCGGCGGCGGGGAACCGGGCGGCGGTGGTGAACACGCCCCGGGCGTCGCACACCGTCACGCGGTAGCCGAGGAACGAGCCGAGCTGCGCCATGGCGGCCGCGAAATCGATGGCGCCGAACACCAGCAACCGCGGCGGCGGCTGGAAGGAGTGGACGAACACCGACATGCCCTCGCCCCGGCGCTGCCCGTCGGGCCCGTAGTGCAGCGTCGCGGTCCGGCCCGCGGCGAGCAGACCCCGCGCGTCGTCGGCGACGGCGTCGTCCGCCCGCGCCGACCCCAGCGACCCGCGCGCGCGATCCGGCCACACCGCCAGGCGACGCCCCACCCATGCCGGATCGGGATGTTCGGTGACGGTGGCGACCGCGACGGCCTCCTCGGCCCGCATCGACGCGACGACTTCACCCAGCTCGGGAAACGCGGCGGCATCCACCCGTTCGACGAACACGTCGATGATGCCGCCGCACGTGAGGCCGACGGCGAACGCGTCGTCGTCGGACACGCCGTACCGCTGCAACACGGGCACACCGTCGTCGAGCACCTGCTGCCCGAGCTCGTACACGGCGCCTTCCACGCAACCGCCGGAGACGCTGCCGGTCACCGTGCCGTCCCCGGCGACGAGCATCGCGGCGCCCGGTGCGCGGGGCGCGGACCGGAACGTCGAGACCACGGTTCCGAGGGCGACGGTGTCACCGGCCCGGTAGCGACGTTCGAGTTCGTCGAGAACTTCACGCACGGTGGACCTCCTCGAGCAGTTCCTGCAGCGTCGCGAGGCTGTGCCCCGCGAGCAGACGGTCGAGATGCGGCAGGGCGGCCGCGATGCCGGACTGCACGGGCTCGTACCCGGCTGCCCCGGCGTGCGGATTGACCCACAGGACGGCGTGGGCGAGCCGGCGCAACTGGGCGAGCTGCTCGGCGAGCAGGGCCGGATCGCCGCGTTCCCACCCGTCCGAGAAGATCACCACGACGGCGCCGCGCGCGAGGCCGCGCCGGCCCCACCGGTCCAGGAAGGCCCGCAGGGTCTCGCCGAGCCGGGTGCCGCCCGCCCAGTCGGGGACCGCCCGGCCCGCCGCGGCGAGGGCGCGTTCCGGGTCGCGGGCCCGCAGCGCGCGCGAGAGCCGCGTGAGGCGGGTGCCGAGGGAGAACACCTCGGTGTGGGTGGGATCGGCGCGGGTCACCACGTGCGCGAACCGCAGCAGCGCATCCGCGTACGGGCTCATCGAGCCGGAGACGTCGAGCAGCAGCACCACCCGGCGCGCCCGGGTCGCCCTGCCGTGCCGGCTCGGCCGGACGGGTTCGCCTCCGGCCGCGAGCATCCGGCGCACCGTGCGGTGCGGGTCGATGCGGCCCCGGCGCGACGGGCGCAGCCGCATCGCCGGACGGGTGGGCGGCCGCGGATGCAGCGTCGCGATCAGCTCCGCCAAATGTGCCCGCTCGGCGTCGGTCAGTTCCGCGATGTCGCGCCGGCGGAGCACGTCGGTGTCGTCCGCCGCGACCCGCAGTTCGGGGCCGCCGCCGGCGGTCTCGTCGCCTCCCGAGGGCGTGAGGCCCGCGATGCGGGCCCGGCGCGGAGTGCGGGTGCGCGGCGACGTCACGTCGGGTGCCGTTCCGCCGAACCAGCTCTCGAACGCGAGGTCGTAGCGGGGGATGTCGTCGGGATCGTGGCACAGGGTGGCGCGCCCGGCCCAGTACACCTGACGGCGGTCGCCGAGGTCGATCTCGCGCAGGGCGCGCAGGTAGGCCACGGTGGCGTCCGAGGCGACGGACAGGCCGGCCGCGGCGAGGGCGCGGGTGAAGCCGGTGAGTCCGACGAGGGAACCCCCGGCGTCGGTGGTCGTCGTCATCGCGGCTGTCACCCCGTCAGGAGCCGGTCGAGCCCGGTGCGGACCACCCGGTCGAGGTCCTCCCGGTACTTCAGGACGGCACCGAGGGTCGCGGCTGCGGTCGTCGCGTCGAGCACGTCGCGGTCGAGTTCCCGCAGCGCTCGTGCCCAGTCCAGCGACTCCGCGACCCCGGGCGGTTTGAGCAGGTCCATCCCGCGCATGGCCTGCACGGCGTGGGCGACCTGCGCCGCGAGGTGTTCGTCGATGCCCGGGATGCGGCGGCGCAGGATCTCCACTTCCCGCGCGAGGTCGGGGTGTTCGAGCCAGTGGTACAGGCAGCGGCGTTTGAGGGCGTCGTGCACCTCGCGGGTGCGGTTCGAGGTGAGCACCACCAGCGGCGGCGTCTGCGCCCGCACCTGTCCGAGTTCGGGGATGGTGACGGCGTTCTCGTCGAGCACCTGCAGCAGGAAGGCTTCGAATTCGTCGTCGGCCCGGTCGATCTCGTCGACGAGCAGCACGCACGGCGCGTCGGTGAGCGCCTGCAGCAGGGGCCGCGCGAGCAGGAACCGCTCGGTGTACAGCGAGCGCTCCGCCTCCTCGGCCTCGAGACGGCCGCCGCTCGCGGCCTCGAGGGTGCGCAGGTGCAGCAGCTGCCGGGGAAAGTCCCAGTCGTAGAGGGCCTGGGACGCGTCGATGCCCTCGTGGCACTGCAACCGGATCAGCGGCAGGCCCAGCGCGTCGGCGAGGGCGACGGCCAGCGACGTCTTGCCGGTGCCGGGTTCCCCCTCGCAGAACAGCGGGCGGCCCATGCGCAGCGCCAGGAACGCCACCGTCGCGAGCCCGTCGTCGGCGAGGTACCCGGTCGTGTCCAGTGCCCGCGTCAGCTCCGCCGGTGAGCCGATCGCCGCCGTTGCCGTCATGGTGCGAGCCTATGGCAGCGCCGCTGCCGAGGTGCGTTTTCCGATCCCCGGGCACCGCGGGTGGGGACCGAGCGGCTCGGCAGCTCGGCGGTCAGGCGACGGCCACGACCTCGAGGCGCGGGGTGTCGTCCGTGCGGTGCCGGGCCAGGTCCGCGGCGCCGACGATCCCGGCGTCGGGGCCGAGTTCGGCCAGGCGCACCGGCGCGGCCGGGCGGTGCCCGCGTCCGGTCAGCCGCTGGGCGAACGTGGCGACGGCGGGGCCGCGCAGCAGCTCCCCGGCCTCGCACACTCCGCCGCCGAGGACGAAGACTTCCGGGTCGAGGAACGCCGCGAGGTCGGCCATGCCGTGCCCGAGCCACGTGCCGATCGTGCGGAAGCACTCGAGCGCGGCGGCGTCGCCCTCGCGGGCGGCGGTGGTGACGTGGTGCCCGGTGATCTGCTCGGCGCGCCCGCCGGCCAGCTCGAGCAGCCGGCCGGCGAGCGCGGGCGAGACGCTCGCGATCTCCTGGGCCTCCCGCACCAGGGCCCGCCCGCTGGCGTACCGCTCCCAGCAGCCGTGGTTCCCGCACCCGCAGCGCCGCCCGTGCGGTTCGACGTTGAGGTGGCCGAGTTCCGCGGCGAGCCCGGAGGATCCGCGGTGCAGGGCGCCGTCGATGATCAGCCCGCCGCCGATGCCCGTGCCGACGGTGAGCACGATCGCGGTGCGGGTGCCGCGGCCCGCGCCGAAGCGCGCCTCGCCCCAGGCGGCGGCGTTGGCGTCGTTCTCGACGACGGTCGGCAGCCCGCACGCGGCCTCGACGGCCGCCCCGAGCGGTTCGCCGCGCCACGCGAGGTTGGGGGCGAACAGTACGGTACGACGATCGGAGGCGACGAACCCGGCGGCGCCGATCCCCACCGCGCACACGTCGTGCGCGGCGCGGAGTTCGCGGACGACGTCGGCGACGACGTCCTCGGTGCGGGCGGGGTCGTCCGACGGCGTGGCGCGGCGGAGCCGGGCGTGCAGGGTGCCGTGTTCGTCGACCACGCCGGCGGCAACCTTGGTGCCGCCCACGTCGATTCCGATGGTCAGTGCCATGTCTGTTCTCTCCCTGACTTCAGTTGCCGGACGGGTTCAGGCGGCGTCCATGTCCTCAAGCTCGCGGCCCTTGGTCTCTTTCACCCAGCGCAGGACGAACAGCAGCGACAGCACCGCGCACACGGCGTAGAAGCCGTACGACATGCCCAGCGACAGTTCCTTCATGGCGGGGAAGGAGACGGTGATGACCCAGTTGGCCGCCCACTGCGCGCCGGCGGCGAGCGACAGTGCCGCCGCGCGGATCCGGTTGGGGAAGGCCTCGCCGAGCAGGACCCACACGACCGGTCCCCACGACATGCCGAAGGCGACGACGAACAGGTTCGCGGCGATCAGCGCGATCGGTCCCTGCAGTCCGGTCAGGTGCGGGGTGGTCACACCGTCGACGACGGTGGTCGAGGCGGTGGCGAAGACGACGGCCATCGTGGCGAGGGTGACGGCCATGCCCGCCGAGCCGATGATCAGGAGGGGCCGGCGTCCGACGCGGTCGACGAATGCGATGGCCACGAGGGTGGTGGCGATGTTGACGACCGAGGTGACGACGGTGATGACGAGGGAGCTGCTCTCGTCGAATCCCACTGCCTGCCAGAGGATGCTGGAGTAGTAGAAGATCACGTTGATACCGACGAACTGCTGGAACACCGACAGTCCGATGCCGATCCACACGATGGGCAGCAGGCCCAGCGCGGGTCCTCGCAGGTCGCGCAGCGACGGGGTGTGCTCGTGGCCGAGGGTGGCGCGGATCGATTCGATGCGCAGGTCGATTCCCTGCTCGCCGAGCAGCATGCCGAGGATGCCGCGGGCCTCGCCGATGCGGCCCTTCGCGACGAGATAGCGCGGCGACTCCGGGATGGTGAGGGTCAGGAATCCGTACACGAGGGCGGGGACGGCCATGGACAGGAACATCCAGCGCCACGCCTCGAGCCCGAACCACAGTTCCTCGCGGGAGCCGCCGGCGAGAGCGGCGAGTGCATAGTCGACGAGCAGGGCGGCGAAGATACCGACGACGATCGCGAGTTGCTGCAGCGATCCGAGGCGGCCACGTACCCGGGCGGGGGAGATCTCGGCGATGTAGGCGGGGGCGATGACGGAGGCGAGTCCGACGCCGACGCCGCCGACGATCCGGAACAGGACGAGAGTTTCGACGTTGAAGGCGAATCCGGTGCCGAACGCGCTGACCAGGAACATCGCGGCGGCGACCTGCATCGTGGTGAGGCGGCCGTAGCGGTCCGCGATGCGGCCGGCGAGGACGGCGCCGCCGGCCGCGCCGAGCAGGGCCGAGGCGACGGCGAAACCGAGGACGGCGGACGAGACGGCGAACCGGGATTCGATGGCCGAGACGGCGCCGTTGATGACGGCGCTGTCGAAGCCGAACAACAGACCGCCGAGCGCGGCGATGACGGCGATGCGGACCGGCACCGCGGCGCCGGCGGTGTCCGGCCCGGTGTCGGGGACGGTCGGGAGCGCGACGTGGTTGCTCATGGGACTCCTCGTAGGCGGCGGGAACCGGCCGCGGCGGTCCCGTTCCGGGAGGCGAGTGGCGGCGGTCACGCGAACTGTGTGCTGGACCACAGTAAGGCGAAGACGGCTCTGTCGTCAAGAAATGAACGAACAAATCCTTGTCGATGATCTTCTATGTTCGAATTTGAACTTAAGTAGTGACCTGGAGCGAGAAGAAATTGTCGGAGTCGATCATCAGTGCGGGTTGGCCGCCCGCAGGCCCAGGGCGACCGCCCCAAGCACCTGGGCGCGGGCCCCCAGGGCCGCGGTGCGCACCTGCACGGTGCGCGCGGCGCTGGGCACCGCATACCGCTCGATCGCGCGGCGCAGCGGCTCGAGCAGCAACTCTCCCGCCAGGGCGAGTTCGCCGCCGATCAGGATCAGCTGCGGATTGAGCAGGTTGCACAGGCCCGCCGCCGCGACCCCGACGTGACGGCCGGTGTCCGCGAGCACCCGGGCGCACCCGGCGTCGCCGGCCTCGGCGAGTGCCACCACGTCCGCGATCGTCAGGCCGGGTCCCCGGCTCGGCTCGAGCAGCCCGATCACCACATGCGAGGCCACCATCGTCTCGAGGCAGCCGCGGTTGCCGCACCGGCACACCTGGCCGAACTCGTCGAGGGAGGTGTGGCCGATCTCCCCGGCCGTGCCGGCGCGGCCACGGTAGAGCCGCCCGTCCAGGACCAGGCCGGCGCCGACGCCGTCGGACAGCTTGATGTAGGCCAGGTCGTCCATGCCGCGCCCGGCACCCCAGATGTGTTCGGCCAGTGCGCCGAGATTGGCGTCGTTGTCGACATGGACGGGAAGCGCGAGCCGCTCGGCGGCGAGGGCTTCCGGGTCGACGCCGACCCAGCCCGGCAGGATGGACGGCCCGCCGATACGGTGCGTGGCGGACTCGACCGGAGCGGGCAGGCCCATGCCGACGGCCGCCACGGCGTCGCGACCACACCCGAGTTCGACGAGAGCGTCGTCGAGAAGTGCTCCGGCTCTTTCTATTCCGTCCTCGGCGCGGTGCCCGGTTGCCAGCTCGACCCGCTTCTCGGCGAGGATCTCGTGTGACAGGTCTGCGACGGCGACGGTGAGATGCCGGTGCCCGAAGTCGATTCCGACGGCCAGGCCCGCCGACCGGGTGAGCTTGACTGCCCGGCCCCGCTGGCCCGGACGCTCCGCCGCGGCCACCTCCACCAGCCCGCCGGTGGTCAGTTCCCGAACCAGATTCGACACCGTCGCCGGGGCCAGACCGGTGCGCCGGGCGATCTCCGCCTGGGTTAGCTCCCCGCCCGACTGCAGAACCCGAACCACCCGTTGCTGATTGGCCGAACGCAGCGACGACTGCGAGCCGGGATGTTCGGTGTCCTCACGCATCCGCTCAGGGTACCGGCCCGCGACCGTCCGTTCGTTCCGGACGGCCGGGACCATCCGCGACCTGCGCGGTCGTCCGCACGCGTCGCGACGGTCGCGTACGACGATCGAGCCTGCGGATGCGGCGACGTCGAGGACTCGCCCCCGCCGCATCCGAGCGAGGCGGAGGCGAGTCCGGTCCGCCTACGCCTCGGCCTGGCGCAGTCTCGCGGTCACCTGCGCGAGGCGGGTGATCCGGGCCCAGTCCCGGGTCTGCACCGCATCGGCGGGGGTGAGCCACGAGCCCCCCACACAACCCACATTGGGCAGTGCGAGGTAGTCGGGGGCCGTCGCGACCGAGATTCCGCCGGTGGGGCAGAACCGGGCCGCAGGCACGGGGGAATGGACGGACGCGAGGAACCGGGTGCCGCCCGCGGCCTCCGCGGGGAAGAACTTCATCTCGCGGTAGCCGCGTTCGAGGAGCACCAGCACCTCCGAGACGGTCGCCGCTCCCGGCAGGTGCGGCAGTCCGGTGTCGGTCATGGCCTTCAGCAGCGACTCCGTCGCGCCCGGTGACACCAGGAAGCGCGCACCGGCCGCCGCTGCCTGCGCGGCCTGTCCGGGTTCGACGATCGTGCCGGCACCGACGGTGATGTCGGGGACCTCGTCGGCGATCCGCTCGATCGCCTCGAGGGCGCATGGGGTGCGCAGGGTCAGCTCGATCATCGGCACGCCACCGTCGGCGAGGGCACGGGCGATCGGGACTGCGTCCGCGGCATCGTCGATCACGACGACGGGCACGACAGGGGTCACGTCCAGCAGGCTCATCGGGGACTCCTTCACACGAATTCGGGTCGAAAGACGCTGGCGCCGTGGGTGGCCGGGCCCACGGTGGCCCGCAGGCCCGCGAACAGCTCCCGGCCCGTGCCGGTCCAGGCGTCGTCGGTGGGGGCGTGGCCGGTCGCCACGCGATCGGCGAGTGTGGCGTCGGACAGGTGCACGCGCAGCGAGCCGGCGACGGCGTCGACGGTGATCAGGTCGTCGTCGCGGACGCGGGCGAGCGGACCCCCGGCCGCGGCCTCGGGCGTGACGTGGATGGCGGCGGGCACCTTGCCGGACGCACCCGACATCCGGCCGTCGGTCACCAGCGCGACCCGGCGCCCGCGGTCCTGCAGCACCCCCAGCGCGGGGGTGAGCTTGTGCAACTCGGGCATCCCGTTCGCGCGCGGGCCCTGGTAGCGCAGCACGGCCACGACGTCGCGGTCGAGTTCGCCGGCTTCGAACGCCGTGAGGAAGTCCGCCTGGTCGTCGAACACCCGGGCCGGGGCGGTGACGACGTGGTGCTCGGGGGCGACCGCGGACACCTTGAGCACGGCCTCGCCGAGGTTGCCGTCGAGCACCTTGAGCCCGCCGTCGACGGCGAACGGCTCCGCGACGTCGCGCAGCACGGTGCGGTCCAGGCTCGCGGACGGCCCGGCCGCCCACCGCAGCTTTCCGTCCCGCAGCCGCGGCTCCTGCGTGTACCGGTGCAGACCGGGCCCGGCGACGGTGGTGACGTCGTCGTGCAGCAGGCCTGCCGAGAGCAGCTCCGAGACCACGACACCGAGCCCGCCGGCGGCGTGGAAGTGGTTCACGTCGGCCGCACCGTTGGGGTAGATCCGGGCGAGCAGCGGCACGACGGCCGACAGGTCCGCCAGGTCGCGCCACGTGAGGGTGATGCCGGCGGCCCGGGCGATCGCCACCAGGTGCATCGTGTGGTTGGTGGATCCGCCGGTCGCGAGCAGCGCGACGCAGCCGTTGACGACGGCCCGCTCGTCGACGACCTCACCGACCGGGGTGAAGTCGGAGCCGAGGGCGGTCAGGCCGGTGACGCGGCGCGCGGCCTCGGCGGTGAGCGCGTCCCGCAGTTCGGTGCCGGGGTTGACGAAGCTCGCGCCCGGCAGGTGCAGGCCCATCACCTCCATCAGCAGCTGATTGGAGTTGGCGGTGCCGAAGAACGTGCAGGTGCCGGCGCCGTGGTAGGACGCGGCCTCGGCCTCGAGCAGGTCTTCACGTCCGGCGCGGCCCTCCGCGTAGAGTTGCCGCACCCGGGCCTTCTCGCCGTTGGGCAGCCCCGACGTCATCGGCCCGGCCGGGACGAACACCGTAGGCAGGTGCCCGAAGCCGAGCGCGCCGATCAGCATGCCGGGGACGATCTTGTCGCAGACCCCGAGCATGAGGGCGCCGTCGAACATGTCGTGCGACAACGCGATTGCGGTGGACATCGCGATGACGTCGCGGCTGAACAGCGACAGCTGCATGCCGTCGCGGCCCTGGGTGATGCCGTCGCACATGGCCGGGACGCCTCCGGCGAACTGCGCGATGCCCCCGGCCTCGAGGACCGCGGCCTTCAGCCGTGCCGGGTAGTCCTCGAAAGGCCGATGCGCGGAGAGCATGTCGTTGTAGGAGGAGACGATCGCGATGTTCGGTTTCACCAGCCCGCGCAGCGCGGACTTGTCGGCAGGTTCGGCGGCGGCGAATCCGTGGGCCAGGTTGGCGCACGCGAGACGTCCGCGGGCCGGTCCCTTGTCGGCGGCGGCGCGCAGCCGCTCGAGGTAGGCGGCACGCTCGGCCCGGCTGCGCCGGACGATGCGGTCGGTGACCCGGTCCAGAACGGGATGGCTCATACGGAAGTTCCTTCGTACCAGGCGCGTCCGTCGCGCTCGATGAGGGTGGTCGCGTCGGTGGGGCCGGACGTCCCCGCCGGGTAGCGGCGCGGCATCCGGCCGGTGCGGTCCCAGGTCTGCAGGATCGGTTCGACCCACGCCCATGCGGTCTCGACCTCGTCGCGCCGCATGAACAGGGTCGGGTCGCCCCGCACCACGTCCATCAGCAGCCGCTCGTACGCGTCGGGGGAGGGCCGGTCGAACGCGTCGACGTAGTTCAGATCCAGGGACACCGGGCGCAGGCGGATCCCGCCGGGTCCGGGTTCCTTGGCGGTCATGTGCAGGCAGATGCCCTCGTCGGGCTGCAGCCGGATCACCAGGCGATTGGGTTCGGTGGCGCCTTCGGCGCGGGGGAACATCGGGTGCGGAACGTCCTTGAACTGCACCACGATCTCGGAGCTGCGCTTCTCGAGGCGCTTACCGGTGCGAAGGTAGAACGGCACGCCGGCCCAGCGCCAGTTGCGCACCTCCGCGCGCACCGCGACGAAGGTCTCGGTGCGGCTGTCCGGGTTCTCCACCTCGTCGCGATACCCGGGCACGGCACCGCCGTCGACGAGTCCCGGGCCGTACTGGCCGGTCACCGTGCATCTTTCGACGTCGTCGGCCGTCATCGGCCGCAGTGCCTGCAGCACCTTCAGTTTCTCGTCGCGCACCGTTTCGCGGTCGACGATCGTCGGCGGTTCCATCGCCACCAGGCACAACACCTGCAGCAGGTGGTTCTGCAGCATGTCGCGCAGCGCCCCGGAGGTGTCGTAGTAGCCGCCGCGGGTGCCCACGCCGAGGGATTCGGAGACGGTGATCTGGACGTGGTCGATCCACGTCGAGTTCCACAGCGGCTCCAGCAGGGTGTTGGCGAACCGGGTGACCAGCAGGTTCTGGACGCTCTCCTTGCCGAGGTAGTGGTCGATGCGGAAGATCTGCGACTCGTCGAACACCTCGCCGACCGCGTCGTTGATCGCGCGGGCGGAGGCGAGGTCGCGGCCGATGGGCTTCTCGAGCACCACCCGCGAGGTCGGTTCGACGAGACCGTGCCGGGCGAGGTGATGGGAGATCGGCCCGAACAGCGAAGGGGCGCAGGCGAGGTAGAACACGCGCACGGAGTCCGGGGTCAGGACGTCGTGCAGGGCGGACCAGTCGTCCCCGCCTGCGAAGTCGAGGCTCACGTAGTCGAGGCGGTCCAGGAACCGGGTGAGAGTGCCGGCGTCCAGCAGGGGAGCGGGCACGAAGCGCGCGAGCTCGCCGCGAATCTTGTCGCGGTAGCCGTCGGTGTCGAGGCCGGCGCGTGCGGCGCCGACGATCCGGCTGCCGGGTGGCAGCTGGCCGTCCCGATCGCGCAGGTAGAGGGCGGGCAGGAGCTTACGGACGGCGAGATCGCCGGTGCCGCCGAAGACGACGACGGTACAGGGGGCGGCGGGTGACATGGCTTGTCCTCCCGAATGAGGGGGTGAGGGCTGTCACTCGCAACCGTAGAGCATCTTCCGCACTGAAACAACAAACTTACGCATTTCTAAGAACAAAGTGCGCTGGGGTGTGGCGTCCTGCCGCAGCGCCGGGCGCTCTCGAGTGCGTTTCCTTGGTTCAATGGCGGTATGAGCCGATCCTCCAGCGCGCCCGCCACAGCGGGCAAGGTCTTCGCCCTCGTCCGTGCCGGCGCCGCGACCACCCGAAGCGAGATCGGGCACCACACCGGGCTCTCCCGCACCGCCGTCGCGGCCCGGGTCGCGGCGCTCCAGGACCTCGGCCTCGTCGTCGAAACGGAGGAGGGGCCCTCGACCGGGGGGCGCCCGCCCCTCACCCTCACCTTCGGGGCGGGGGCGGGCATCGTGCTCGTCGTCGCGATCGGCCGCAGTCGCACCCAGCTCGCCGTCTGCGATCTCGCCGGGGAACTGCTCCGTACCGAGGACCTCGAGCAGGAGATCGGGGCGAGCCCGGGTGAGCTGATGCCGAAGGTGGCCGCGCACCTCGCCGACCTGCGCGACGCGCTCGGTCCCGGCGCCCCCCGCACCGTCGGCATCGGGGTGAGCCTGCCGGGCACCGTGGACACGGTCCGCGGCTGCAGCCTGGATTCGCCGATGATGGCCGGCTGGGACGGTGTCGAGTTGCAGCCGTTCCTGGCGGACTTCGGCGGCGCACCGGTCTTCGTCGACAACGACGCGAACGTCATGGTGCTCGCCGAAAGACTGGGCGAACGAAGGCAGTTCGACGACATGCTCCTCATCAAGGCCTCCACGGGTCTCGGGGCGGGCATCGTGTCGGGCGGGGTGCTGCAGCGCGGCGCGGTGGGCGCGGCCGGCGAGATCGGGCACACCAAGACCGCTGCGGCGCAGGGCGTCCTGTGCCGCTGCGGCGACGTCGGCTGCGTCGAGGCGATCGCCGGGGGCTGGGCGCTGGTCCGTGACCTGCAGGAGCAGGGCCGGGACGTGACCCACATCCGCGACGTCGTGGCCCTCGCCGTCGGCGGAGATGCGGAGGCGCGCCGCATGATTCGCGACAGCGGCCGGCGGATCGGCGAGGTCATCGCCGGCGCCGTCAACCTCCTCGACCCGGCGGTGCTCGTCGTCGGCGGCGACATGGCCGAGGCCTACGACGTGTTCGTCGCCGGACTGCGCGAGACCCTCTATCGCGATGCGGTGTCCGTCGCCACCCGTGCCCTGCAGATCCTGCCGTGGTCGCACGGCGATCGCTCCGGGATGATCGGCTGTGCCTCCATGGCGCTGGACCAGGTACTCAGCGTGCGCGCCGTGGACCGGATGGTGGCCGAGCGGGGCCGGTGACCCGGTTACTCCGCCGGCTGGCGGCGGATGAAGTCGGCCATACCCGGGACGGTGAAGGCGATGCGACCGTGCTCCGGCGCCCAGATCAGGCCCTTGCGGATGGCCGAGCAGCCGTAGATCTGCCGCTTGCTGCGGGCAACGAGGAGTTCGAATACCCGATCTGCTCGTCACGGTCCTCGGGCGTTCTCGGACGCAGGCCGGAGCCGGGTTCGAACGGATTGAGCTCGAGGTCCACGAACCGGGTGCAGAGACGTATCGCGACTTATCGGAGTTTCGCCATAGTCGACCATAACCTGCCATAACTCGTCTTGCCCCGCGCCGCGGATCGCCCGGTGCTGTCGGTGGCATGCTCGGAATGAGTGACTGTGGGCCCCGGGTCTCGCAAGCCGGACACGGCGCGCACCGCACCTGCATCGAGAAGCGGATACGGATCGGTGGTCGGGCCGCCTGGCCCGGTGGCGCCCCGGATGAAAGTCCATACATCCGGTGTCGGAGACGCGTCGAGCAATCTGTGCAAAACCGCTCCGGCGCAGTTGCTTCGACGAGGAAGCAGGCACTCGCCGCGAATCGGGTGCTCCAGCGCCACCGTCGGATGATCTTGTTTCCGATGGCGTGCGAAAGCGGACGGCTCGGTAGTGTCCATGATTCAAGGGGCCAACGGTAGGTGGTGACCTGTTTGGCAGACCGACCGTATGCGTTCATCCTGCGTCGGACTCGCCAAGCGCTTGCTGCACTGTTGCCGAAGTTGCAGGATCGTGGCGGGGTCCATCGAGCGTGTCACGGGGGTATCCAGTAGGTGCAGGAGCCTGCGGTAGTACTCGGTGAGGTCGAGACCGAACGTCGGAAGGACGTGCTCGTCGCCGCCACCGTAGGGTGCCCACTCGACGGCGAAGTCGAGAAGCTCGGCCTGGTAGGGCATCATGGCGATATCCGTTCTGCTGTTCCTGGGATGGGGACGTGTGGGGAGCCGGTGCGTGCACCACCGAGCCGATGCCGGCGGTGACGACCAAGGCGATGGCAGCGAGCGAAGAGATGGTGAGGGTCTGTCCGAGCATGAACGTTCCGACGGCCGCTGCTGCCACCGGTTCGAGCGCGATGAGCACCGCGAACGTTCCCGCGGCCACGTGGCGTAGTGCGTACATCTCCAGCGAATAGGGAATGACCGAGGAGAGCACGGCCACGAGCACCCCGGTCACCCACACCCCGGCCTCGATGCCGCCTCCGACGGCGCTGACGCCGAACGGAAGTGTGACCACGGCGGCGACCGCGCTCGCTCCGGCAAGCCCCTCGCTGCTCGAGACGGTGGCAGCAACCTTCGAGCCGGACATGATGTAGCCCGCCCACGCGGCCCCCGAACCCAGCGCCCAGAGCACGGCAGCGACGTCCACCGCACCGGTGTGATGGTGAGCGGTCAGTAGTCCGATGCCGCCGACCGCGAGCACCACCCACAGGCGGTCACGCCATCGGCGTGCCAGTACCGCAGCGAGGGTGAGCGGCCCGAGGAACTGCAACGCCACCGCCGTGGCGAGGGGAAGGGCCGATATGGCTTGGTAGAAGGAGAAGTTCAACAGCCCTAGGGACACACCGAGGGCGAGAACACCGAGTCGCTGTCGGGCCGTCCATGTCCACGGTCGAGGCCGGACCACGACCAGCAGGATCACCGCGGCCGACGTCAAGCGCAGCATGCACGCTGCGGCCGGCCCGACCTGGGTGAACAGCGTGGTGGCTACGGCGGCGCCGATCTGGATCGAGATGATCGACCCCAGCACCGCACCGGCGGCGGCAGAGGGGCGGCGGTGTTCAGCCACCGCGGGCACCGCCGGTCACAGCAGGTTCTCCACGAACTGGGCGACCCCGTTGCCGAACGACCAGTCCTCCCTGGTGTTCTCGACCACCGAAATGATCAGGTCCGTCGGTGCCAATCCGGTCTCGGTCTGCAGCCGCTCGGCAAGGGCGCGGTACATTGTCTGCTTCTGGTCTCGGGTGCGGCCTTGCTGCACCACCTGCACAATCAGAATGTCGCCGGTGCGATCGAACCCGAGCCCGGTGTCCTCGGCGACGATGAGACCCGGCTTGTGCTCGGAGATCAGCTGGTACCGGTCACGCGGCGGGGCGGCGAAGTGCTCGAGCATGACGTCCTGGACAACGTCTGCGAGGCGCCGCAGTTGCTCCGGTGTGCGCCTGTTTTCGATGACATGGAGATGGACGAGAGGCATGGGCTTCCTTGCTCGGGTGTGGGTGGTCGCGACCGGCGGGTGGTGGTGCTAATTGTTTTCGGGGAAGCCGAGGTTGAGGCCGCCGTGGCTGGGGTCGAGCCACCGGCTGGTGATGGCCTTGGGGCGGGTGAAGAACTGCACTCCTTCGGTACCGTGCGCGTGGGTGTCCCCGAACAGCGAGTTCTTCCATCCGCCGAAGCTGTAGTAGGCCATGGGCACCGGGATGGGGACATTGATGCCGACCATGCCCACTTCGACTTCGTTCTGGAACCGGCGGGCTGCGCCGCCGTCGTTGGTGAAGATCGCGGTGCCGTTGCCGTAGGGGTTGGAGTTGATCAGCTCCAGCGCCTCGTCGTAGCTGTCGACTCGGATCACCGACAGCACGGGGCCGAAGATCTCGTCGGTGTACACGCTCATCTCGGTGCTTACTTGGTCGAGCAGCGTGGGGCCGAGCCAGAATCCGTCGGTGCCGCCGTTCGGTGTGACGGTGCGGCCGTCGACGACGACGGTCGCACCCGCGGCCTGGCCGGCGTCGACGTAGGAGGCGACCTTGTCGCGGTGCGCCTTGGTCACCAGTGGGCCCATGTCGCTGTCGCGCGTGCCGTCGCCGGTCACGAGTGTGGTGGTCCGCTCGGCGATCTTGGTGACCAGTTCGTCGGCGATGTCACCGACCGCGACGACCACGGAGATGGCCATGCACCGTTCTCCGGCGGAGCCGAAACCCGCATTGACCATGGCGTCGGCGGCCAGGTCGAGGTCGGCGTCGGGCAGGACCACGGCGTGGTTCTTCGCTCCGCCGAGCGCCTGGACGCGCTTGCCGTGTGCGGTGCCGGTGGCGTACACATACTGGGCGATCGGCGTGGAGCCGACGAACGAGATGCCCTTGATCGCCGGATGGGTCAGCAGTTCGTCGACGGCGATCTTGTCGCCCTGCAGGACGTTGAACACCCCCGCAGGCAGCCCGGCTTCGGCCCACAGATCGGCGAGCCATCCGGCGGCGGTGGGGTCCTTCTCCGACGGCTTGAGCACCACGGTGTTGCCCGCGGCGATCGCGATCGGGAAGAACCACATGGGCACCATCGCGGGAAAGTTGAACGGGGAGATGATAGCGACCGGCCCGAGCGGTTGGCGGAGGGAGAAGGCATCGACGTTGGTGGAGGCATTCTCGGTGAATCCGCCCTTGAGCAGGTGCGCGATACCGCAGGCGAACTCGACGACCTCCTGACCGCGAGTGACCTCTCCGAGGGCGTCGGAGAGCACCTTGCCGTGCTCGGCGGTGATGATCTGTGCCAGCTCACCCTTGCGGGCGTTGAGTAGTTCGCGAAACCGGAACAGGATCTGGGTCCGCTTGGTCAAGGAGGTGTCACGCCACGCGGGGAAGGCGGCGGTGGCGGCATCGATCACCGCACGGGCGTCTTCGACGTCGGCGAGCGCGAGCTGACCGGTGACTTCACCGGTGGCGGGGTTGGTCACCGGGGCGGTGCGGGTGCTGGTCCCGGGAAAAGTCTTGTTGTTGACCCAGTGGGCGATGGTCGCAGCCATGGGGAGTCCTTTCATCGGATCGTAAGTCGGGACAAATCAGAGGATCAGGGCAATCAGAAGATGGCGTAGGCCTTGCGGACGGTTTCGGTGACGTCCCAGCGCCCCGACCACCCCGGAGGAAGCACCACGAAGTCACCTGCGGTGATCTCGACTTTCGTGCCGGTCGCCTCGTCGGTCAGAGTCGCGCGCCCGGAGATGATGTAGCAGCTTTCGGTGTCGGGCCGGTCGATCACCGGCCAGCCACCGGGGCGGCATTCCCAGATCCCGATCTGCGCGTCGGTGCCGCCGTCGAGGGGCAGTGTGCTCAGCTGGGGGTCGCCGCTGTCGGCACCCGGACGCTGACCGGCCGGGGTCAACTCGCCGGTGACGCGGCTGCTCGGAACGTGGATCAGTGAGGACATGTCGCTTCTTCCTGGTCGAATGGCGGGGCGGTCAGTGGGCGCCGGTGAGTTTTTCCAGCAGCGCCGAGACCTTGGACGGTCTGCCGGTGATGCGTTCTTCGAGATCTGCGGTGGCGGCGGCGCGCAAACCGGCGTTGACGCCGAACCAGCGCAGCGGTTCGACTTCCCACTTGGGGGAGGTGTGGTTGACCACCGGGAGGGCATTGAGGTCGTCGGGTGCATCGAGGATGAGGTTGCGCAGGATCCGGCCGGCGAGGTTGCTGGTCGCAACGCCGTCGCCGACGTACGGGCCGGCCCAGGCGAGTTTGTCGGCGGGGCGGTAGCCCACCGAGGGGAACCAGTCCCGCGGCACGCCGAGCGGGCCACCCCAGCGGTGGGTGATGGGCACATCGCGCAGCGCTGGGAAGAACTCGTGCATCGTCGCGACGATCTTCTCGTGGATCTTCGGGTCGACGTCGAACGACGAGTCGACCTTGGAACCGAAGTGATACGGCGCGCCACGGCCCCCGAACACCAGCCGTCCGTCACTGGTGGGGTGGGCGTAGATCCGCAGGTTGCGCATGTCGTTGAACGCTGTGCGGCTGTCGAGGTGCAGTGAGGCGCGCAGCTCGTCGGGCAGCGGAGCGGTCGCCACTACGAGCGAGTACAGCGGCGCGACATTGCGGCGGTAGGCGGCGAACTCGGGGGTGAAGGCCTCGGTGGCGCGTACCACCACCGAGGCGGTGACCGTGCCGTGCGCGGTCCGCACCACCCCGGTGCCGATCTCGTCGACCGCGGTGTTCTCGTAGATGACCCCGCCGTGCTCTTCGACCCAGGCCGCCAAGCCGACCACCAGCTTGTCCGGTTGCAACAGGGCACAGTGCTCGGTGAAGATCGCCCCCCGCACCCCGTCGGCGTTGATCTTTGCGCACGCTTCGTCGGCGTCCAGAAACCGCCACTGGCCGTGGACCCCGAACTTCTCGGCACCGTCGACGGTGGCGCGGGCCCGGGCGAGTTGCGCCTCGCTGCGGGCGAGGGAGACAAAGCCGTCCCGGGCGTAGTCGCAGTCGATCCCTTCCGCCTCGACCACGTGCCCAATCTCGGTGACGGTGTCGTTCATGGCCGTCTGGAGGTCGAGGGCGGCGCGGTGGGAGTAGAGCTGTTCGACACGGGCGAGAGAGACCGGGAAGATCGACGACGCCCACCCCCCGTTGCGGCCGGACGCCCCGAATCCGGCGTACTCCCGTTCGAGCAGAACAACTTTGAGCGACGGATCGGCCTGCAGCAGGTAGTAGGCCGTCCACAGTCCGGTGAAACCGGCGCCGACGATGGCCACATCGGCAGTGAGGTTGCCCGGCAGGGCAGGACGGCGGGAGTCGTGGCGGCGGTCCTCCTGCCACAGGGGTGTACCCTCTGCGACACCTGCCGCCTCGTGCCCCGCTCGGGGACTACTGAGCACCATCTACATGCCTCCAGCTCGCTGATTTGTGGGTTGCTTCGAGTCTGGAGGCGGCGTGTGTTCCGGGACATACGCCGGACTCACAGAGATCCCCCACAGGGCTGTACATTTGTATGAGAGAGTGAGTCGTCGTGATTTCTGTCGATCAACTGGTGGCCGTCCCTTCCCTAGGGTTGAAGTACCTGGCCGGTGCCCATGGCGGTGGCCGGTTGGTGACCTGGGCCCACGCGTGCGACCTGCCCGATCCGTGGCTGTGGTTCGAGGCCGGGGATCTGGTCATGACCACAGGGGCCGGGCTTCCCGAAGACGAACGCGAGCAGGCACGCTGGATGGAGCAGCTGATCGACAGTCAGGTCAGCGCCTTGGTCGTGGCACCGCGGCCGGACGCGCCGGACATCACGCCCGCGCTGCTCGAGGTCGCCGAGCGTCGCGGGTTTCCGGTGCTCTCCGCCGGCTTCGATCTGCAGTTCGTCTGCTTGGCCCGGACGGTGATCGAAAGCGCCGTCGAGTCCGAGCGGCAACGCCTGGCCACCATCACGCGCCTGTACGACGTGTACTGGCAGGCCCTGCACGCCCGGGGCACATTCGCCGACCGGATTTCTACACTGGAAGGCACCACCGGCTGGGCCCTGCAAGTGCGGGATCAGGCCACCGGTGAGGTGCTGGTCAGCGGGCGGCTCGCCCGACACCGTCAGGCGACATCCCTTACGGCAGAGGGCGAAGCGGTTGAAATACCCATACCCGGAACCCGGGAGATCGTGCTGTCTGCCGCGGCCGGCAAATCCCCGGTCAACGACAGACCTCTGTTGCAGCACCTCGGCGGTCTGATCGCCCTCGAACTCGAACATGAGGCTGCTCAGAAGGACCGGCTCCGGGCCTCCGGAGCTGACCTATTGCTCGGGTTGCTCGACGAAACCGTCACCGTCGCCGCGGTGTGGCCCGAACTTCGGCATCGGGGAATGACGGGAGCTGTCGTCGTGGCGTGCTGGAGCACCCCGGATGCCAGCCCGCTGCGGCACGAGTCGATCCACCGGGACGTGAGTCTGCAGCAGTACGCACCACTGCTGGTGGCTCGCCCCGCAATGCTGATCGGGATCGTGCCGTGCGACCTCGACCTCCTGGCCGCGATCGGCACGAAGCTGGCGCAGCGCTGCGCGGTGGGCATCAGCGACAAGCTGAGCGCCAATTCGAGCGTGGTCGAGGCCGCCCGGCAAGCGCAGCTGGCGGTAGCGCGAGCCCACGAGCAGCATCGCACGGTGCAGGTCTACGGTGAGGACACCGACGACGGCGGGTTCCTGCCTCGCAGCGTGGAAGAAACCCGCCGTTTCGTGCGTGCGACGCTCGGACCGCTCCTCGCACACGACAAGCACAACGACAGTGACCTGGTGAATTCGGTTCGGGTGTTTCTCCGCCACGACGGCGCCTGGCAGCGTAGTGCCGACGAACTCAGCATCCACCGGCAGACGCTGGTGTACCGGCTGCGCCGGGTCGAACAACTCACCGGCCTGAAACCGACATCGACCGAAGGGTCGGCGATGCTGTGGCTAGCGCTCACCGCCGCCGAGCGGGCCAGCCTGGACCTCGATGAGCTGATCGACTGACCCGCGCGTGTAGGGGGTGGGCGCATCCGCCCACCCCCTACACGCGCGTTTCCTCGGCCGTGTATCAGGAGTTGAGGGTCTGAACCGGCATGCCGGCTCCAGCCTCGGTGTCCGGCAGCGACTCGGACCGCATTCCCGGCTTCCGTGTCTTCTTCCGGATCAGGTAGATCACAGTCAGCGCAACCCACACGGCAATGCCCTGCACAAGCTCGATCCGGTTGGCGTCGCGCAGCCCCATGCTCACCAGCACCGCCACGATCGCAACGGTGACCAGGATCGGCAGTACCGGGTACAGCCACATCCGGAACTGCAGGACGGTCGGTTCCTCCCTCTCCCAGCGCCGCCGCAACCGAAGCTCGGAAATGCAGATCATTAAGTACACGAACAAGAACACCGCTCCCGAGGCGTTGATCAGGAACAGGAACACCGTGTCCGGAAACAGTGCCGCGAGCACCACACAGCCGTAGCCGACAACCGTGCACGACAAGATGCCCTTGACCGGAACACCGCGCTTGTTGGTCGTGGTCATCCACGCCGGGGCGTCGCCACGCCCACCCATGACGAACAGCAACCGCGACGAGGTATACAACCCGGAGTTGAGGACCGAAAGCACCGCCACCAAGATCACCAGATTGAGCAGATCGGCCGCCCCGGGAATGCCGATCCGATCCAAGGCTGCGACGAACGGCGACTCGCCGGGCACGATCGAATCCCACGGCACGATTACCACGATGAGGAAGGTCGAGGTCACGAAGAAGGCGAGGATGCGGAAGACGACTGAGTTGACCGCTTTGCGGATCGCTCGGGCAGGTTCGGCTGACTCGGCGGCTGCGATGGTGACGACCTCGACACCGGTCATCGAGAAGATCACCACCACCACGCCGACGAACAACGTGGCCAGCCCACTCGGTAGCAACCCGCCATGCTCGGTGAAATTGGAGAAGTCCACGCTCGCTCCGGGCCACAATCCGAGTACGAACAACGTCGCCACCGTGATGAACGCAATGATGGCGACGACCTTGATTCCGGCGAACCAGTACTCCGCCTCACCGAATGCCCCCACCGAAAGCAGGTTGACGGCCGTCATGACGATCATCAGCGCGAGAGCGATCACCCACACTGGGATCGACGGGATCCACTTGTTGATCATCTGGCCGCCGACCACTGCTTCGAAGCCGACCACGATGACCCAGAAGTACCAGTACAGCCAGCCCGTGGAGAAGCCGGCCCACTCGCCCCAGGCCATCCGCGCATAGTCGGTGAACGACCCGGAACAGGGTTTGGCAGCGGCCATTTCACCGAGCATCCGCATGACGAGCAGAACGATCAGGCCAGTCAGCCCGTAGGTGACAAACGCGAGTGGCCCGGCCTGGCTGATGATCGCGCTCGAGCCGACGAACAACCCGGCACCGATGACACCGCCGAGGGACAGCATCGTCAGGTGCCGTTGTTTCAGTCCCGGTTTGAGTTGGTTTGCGCTTGGAACCGCGCCCATCGCATTTCCCTTCAGCAGGCGCCCGCATCCAGCTCAGACCACGGGCAGGTCGAATTTGTGACTGCAATCACTGTGCTGCGGTGGGCGCGGCACCACTATGCGCAGCTGTGACAACCTGCACCCCAGTCCTCATACAGATTTATGAACCTCTGGCTCATGCCGACCCGCAGTCCGGGGCGACCGGACGGAGAGCGGACCACCTCGGTGCCCGACGGATCGATGCTTATCCATCCCGCCGGAACTCACGAGCGTTGCTTCTCCCCAGGGCTCCCCGATCGGCGTCGACAGCGACAGCGACTGCGCCTCACCTCACTCGGAGCGAGCTCAGGAGGCCGCTACCCTCGGAAACTCACAGCCCGGCGACCCCGTTGCCGATCAGGATCAGGCCGAGGATCAGAAGAACCGCCGCCATGATCACCGTGTGTTGGCGGGTCATCCACTCGTCGGTGACCGCGAGCGCCCGGTCGGCACGGTCGGCGAACACGCCGCGCACCACGGGCGGGGCAGCCACCCCCAGACTGGCTACGACCGCGAAGACGATCAGCGCCACGATCTGTTCGGGAACGCGCGCAGTCGCGTCCGCGATCACCACCGCGCCGGCTGCGACCAGGGCGAGGTTCTTCGGATTCGCCGCCGCAAACAGGAACCCGAGAGCCAGAGCCCGTCGAGCGGTCATGGTCTGCGCGGCCGCCATCCATCCGGGCACGGTGGATTCCTCTCCCGGCTGCGGCCGCGAGTACCACTTCCGGACGGCCAGGAAGACCAGCACGACTCCCAGCACGAGTTTCGCAGCAGCGGCCCACCAGGTGGGCTCGTCGGACAGCATGATCACATCCGCCACCGCGACGACCACGGCGCCCACCACGAGCAGACCCGCGAACCAGCCGCCGACGAAGGCATAGGAGACGCGCAGCGGCCGCTTGGTGACCAAGAGCACCGACAGCATCACTATCGGCATCGCCGCCAGCAGCAGGCCGACCGCAATCGGCAGGGACTGCCCGATCGCACCTGCCATGAGCCACCCCTCGGATCGCCGATCATCGATCTCCGACGAAGAGTAGTCGCATCCCCGTCCGGTGGAGACGGACAAGGTCGCGCGGTCTCCTCCGGGCCGACACCCAGTCCTCCGCGACGCGGATCTTGTCCCCCTGTCTCTGCCACCCCGCCCGTCCCAGGCGTCCGAATCACCCGTTGGGGAACATGAAGCACACATACGGTCCGGTACACCCCGGTCGTGCCACCGACGGGACGTGCACGCTCGGCACCGCACACCGAACGGCCGGTGTCACGCAGGCCGGGTCGCGTCGCGGCGCCGGGCATCGAGCGGAACCACCGTGCCTCGGCAGGTGATCGGCTCATCCGCAGGCCGGGCCAGGGCGACGCGCAGCCGAGACAGTGCGCGGTGCTGTCCGAGCCGGACCGCGCCGGGCGTGATGTGCAGGACGGCGGCGGTTTCCGCCGTCGACATGCCGTGGACGACCCGCAGATGCAGGATGTCGCGTTGCCTGTCGGTCAGGACGTCCAGCAGCGCATCGATGCGACGCCGCTCGTAGTGGCGCCGTGCGTGGGTTTCGGGAGCCTCCGGTCCCCACGGTACGTCGGGAACGTCTCCGACCGGTGCTGCGTTCCGTGGATCCGACCGCACGGCATCAGGATTCCCGGGGTCGAGCGCAGCGGTGCGCTGCTCGATCCAGGGCCGCATCGTGTCCGCACTCGATCGTAGGGAGTCGGACGGAAGCCCGTCGTTCACAGGAGCTGTCATCGAGTCGTGCCTTTCCTTGCTGTGACATGACGCATCGCGTCCGTCCACGCACCCACACAACCGGACGTTCGCCCGGCGCCCATGGGAGTGCGCCGTGGATCTGCTGGGAACTGCGTCTGCGGCGAACCCGGCAGGCGTCGGAGACACCGGTCACCGGGGTGTCGATGTCACTGCGGTACCGGAGATCCGCCGCCGAGCCCGCAGGGGACCGTTTCGTCCTGTGTCAGCACGTCGAACACTCGGCTCTTCGCATTGTCGCGGGTGGTGACGACGACCTGGTCCCACGGGCTCCCGGCCGTGGCGTCGTCCTCGTCGGTGAGGTGCGATCGCAGAACGGTCCATCGATGCCAGTGCCGCGCGAACGACGACTCGTTCACAACGCGCCCGCGAGCGTGCTGCCCGGCTTGCGCGACATCGCGGGGTACGTCGAGGAAGACGAGCACCGGCGTCCAGCCTCGCCGCCGCGCCAGGCGAGCCGTCCAGTCGCGTCGGCGGCTGCGTGTGGCGGTGTCGTGAACGGCCACAGGCCCTTCGCTCCTGTGCGGTCCGGCCAGGAGAGTGCGCATCACGTCGAGGGTGTGCATGAGATGGACGAGTGGCCGATACCGGCGATACGGCAGGGCCGGCGGAAGCGCGGCGGCGAGGCCTTCGGCACGGCGTTCCGGATCGAGAACGGTCAGACCCGGGATGTCGTGCTCGATCCGGCGAAGCAGGGTGCTCTTACCCGCTCCGGGAATGCCACCGACCATCAGGAAGACGGCACCGGTGTCGCGCCCGGACGGATGTGCCAGGCGGGAGACCGTCGGAGCTGAAGCGGCTATGACGATTCCTTTCCCCGCGAACAGGTTCGCGATCGATTCTGCCGTCTCCAGAATGCCGGCACGGACTGGGTCACCGCTGAGACCTTCCTGAGGTCCGGCTGTGAAACCGGGCCGCACCGCGCGGCCCGCCTCTCATGCCTCGGCCGGTCCCCTGTCAGGCAGCTCAGCAGTCACGCAGCTCAGCAGTCACGCAGCTCAACTGTCACGCAGCTCCGCGAGCGCAGCGGTGCGCTGCTCGATCCAGGACCGCATCGAGTCCGCACTCGATCGGAGCGAATCGGCCGGGAGCCCGTCGCTCACCGGAACGGTCGCGACGAGGGTGTCGAGCATCTCGAGGGCGCGTCCGCTGCCGTACATCTGGTCGTACAGTTCCCGGTAGGCGTCCTCGTAGACGCCGGTGAAGGCATCGGATCCGAGAAACCGTGTCTTCAGCGCATTGCCGGACTGCATCCGGCCATCTCCCGGGGGCGCGGCTGCGTCCGAGGGCATCGCGCGCGGCTGAGCCACCGCGCCGACGCCGGCGGGTGGGGTACCGCGGCCGTCCTGCCCGGCGCCGCCCCTCGCTTCGGGGCCCATCGAGACGGTGTCGTGCGGGCCGGTCGTGGCGTCACCTTGCATGGCAAGGTTCAGGTCCCACGACACGACGGAGAGCCTGCCCGTCCCGAGGTCGTACCAGAGGTAGTAGTTCTGGCCCGGCCCGCTCATGTCGTCGCCGTTGACGAGCAGATTCTGTGTGGCGACGTACCGCGCGAACGAGTCCACGTCCACCCACTCCGACAAGTGTGCGTCGAACTCCTCGTCGCCCGCCGAATCCAGCCACTCCAGGAAGCGGACGATCGGCTGCAGGTTCCCCGTCCCGACCGCGTTGATCTGCTCGAACTGGTCGGCGTAGTCCGACTGGTCGTCGCCGACATACTCGAACCGCGACGACGCATCCGCCTTGTACAGATAGCCTTCGGAGTCGAACAGGGAGTTCGCATAGGTGTCGTCGGGATGTTCGAGCAGCAGGCGCGTGGTGGTGGCGCTGCCGTTGACCGAATAGACCGTGTACGCGTAACGCTGTGTCGGCTGCTCGGTCTCCGCGGTCAGCGACAAGGCCATCGCCTCGTTGAGCACGGGCGAACCGGGGCGCACCGAGATCTCGGTCATGCCCTGGTAGGCGCGGCCGTCGGCGTTCTCGTCGAAGCTGACGAGCAGCGGCAGCGACGTCGGATCGTCCGCGGTCCCCTGCGACATGCCGCCCGTGGCCGGCGGCTCGAATCCTTCGGGCAGCTCCAGCCCCGCCGGTGGTGCGACGCCCTGACCGCCGACGCGAGTATCGGTGCCGCGCAATCCCATCAGGGTGGAGTTGCCCTTCAATCGCACCGAGACGTCGGTGATCAGCGTGCCGTCGAGGGTGACGTCGGCGGTGACCCACTTCTTCTCGCCGGTGCTCTGGAAGGCGGTGATCATCTCGTCGTACTCCGCGTCGGTGATCTCGACCGAGAGTTCGTGCGGGACAGAGGCGTCGAACAGGTCCACCGTGCCGGTGATGTTGTCGGTGATCTCCGAGGCGATGATCGTCGGGTCGCCGGTGAGGTACGGCCGGATGCCGGTCGCCCCGAACACGGTCGCCAGGATCGTCACGAACGCGACGAACACCGCCAGAAGTTTCCAGTGCTGTCGTAACGACACCGGGATCCGGTGCCGGAGCCGTCGTCGCGGTGGCGGCTGTCCGCCGGTCGGCGTCCCGCCCATCAGATGTCCGTCTGGTCGTAGCCGGTCAGGACCGTCACCCGCTGACCGGTGTTGACCGCGCTCAGGGCCGAGATCAGCTCGTTCGGCTTCGCGTCCTTCTTCAGCTGCGCGGTGTAGTACAACTCGGTCAGCGCCCCGGAGCGGACGGATTCGGTGGAGACCAGCTCGAACTCGGTGCAGTACCGGACGAGCTCGTCTTCGACCATCGCGCTGTACTGCTGCTCCGGCGGTACCTGCACCTTGACGACCTGGCGCCGGACGTCGAGCTCGAACCAGTTGAACTTGCTCATGATCAGCAGCACCAGGCAGATCGCGATCGTCGCGGCGATCGCCAGCAGGTAGAAGCGGGTGCCGGTGGTCATGCCGACGGCCATCACCAGGAAGATGAAGCCCACATCGCGAGTCTCCTTGATGGCGTTGCGGAACCGAACCACCGACAGGGCGCCGACGAGTGTGAACGCGCGGGCGATGTTGGAGCCGACGACCAGCATGATCAGCGCGATCACCATGCCGACCAGTACCAGGGTCTGCACGTAGGACTGGCTGTAGGAGACGTTCTTGTGGGTGTGCCGGTAGACCCAGCCGATGATCGAGGCGAGGACGAACGACAGTGACAGCGACACGATGATGTCGAACGTGGTGAACGTCCCGCTGAGGTCTTGCAGGTCGAAATTCATGAGAGTCCTGGTTCGGTGTAGGGACGGGAACAGGGCGGCAGGTCAGGGCACCGTCGTCGTGGTTTCGAGGAGGCCGGTCGGCACACGGCCGTCGAAGCCTTGCGGCAGAACGAGTTCGGGAGCGCCGAACCGTGAGCGGGGCGCGAGACCGAACGCCTCGACGGACTGGCAGTACTTCGAGACGCGGACGACCGACATGTCCATGCGGGCAGTGAGATCGGTCGCCCAGTACGGAACGCGTTCGTTGGCCTTGAGTTCGACGATCGCGAGTTTCGGCGGCACGACGAACCGGTTCTGCGCTCCCGACGCGAAGCCGAAATCGCGGTCGCGGCCGTGCACCTTGTGGTCGATCGTCACTCGGAGGCCGAGGTCGGCCTCGCGGCCGACGAACGCCTCCCGCAGATATCCCGTGGTCACGATCGGTCGCAGGTCGAGATTGCCGATCAACGTCGTCACCTCGTGGACGAATGGACGCTGCGGGGGATCACAGCCGACCTCCTGCCGTCCGTCGAGCCAGCGCTGCGCCGTCCCGTACGGCATCGCGATGCGCCGCTTCTGGGTGACCCGGTTGACGCGCTGCTTGATCTCGATGTGCACCGGCGTGTCGTGGGTGCATTCGGAAGGGTTGCCGTACAGACGCATCCGCAGTTTTCGCCGGAATCTCAGGCCCTCGATCTTCTCCCAGTAGAACCGCAGGTCCGGCGTGTCGTAGTAGAGCGAGGTGACCGGGTACCCGCCGTGGGGAGAATACGGATCGGTGTCCATCCGTGCCGTGAGTTCCCGGCGCAGGTCGGGAACCTTCAGTTCGTCGACGAAGTACTTGATCTCGTAGCGGTTGAAGGCATGCAGGCTACCGGCGGTCTGCCGGTAGCCCGTCGGTGCGGTGGGAACGGCGTCAGTCGGGGGCATGTCCTGCGGGGTGGACGTGCGGAATCGGTCGAACATTCCCATGGAACCCGGCCTCTCGTCGAAGAACTGCGCTGCGGTGAACGCGATGCGAACGAGACCAGTACAGCCGGTGACTCTCGAGGGATCTTGGGACGTTCCTGGCAGTCTGCTGGCAACGTGCCGGGATCGGGACTCGTACCCGCGACACGAATCGACGAACGCACCGACGACCGCTGTCGCGTACGGCTGCGAAGTGCGCGGCCGTGCGGCACCGACGAAGGCCGTCCCGCGCGTCGTCAGGTTCCGGCGGGCCGGATCCCCAGGACGCGGTGCCACCAGCGTCGACGCGGCGGCTCGGCGGTGTACTCACGCAGCGCTGCGGCCGCCGCCGCAGCCCGCTCGGCCCGTTGCGACCGCAGCTCCGCCCGATCTGTGGCCCACTGCCGGACCACCTCCTCCGGGTCGACCCGGTGGATGGGAACCAGGGGACCGCTCGGTGCGCGCAGGCAGTCCACGATTCGCCGGTTCAGCTCCCGGACGATCTGCCGCACCGCCGGCTCGGTGGGCACGTCGCGCACGGTGTCGCGCAGCCGCTCGACCTCCCTGCGCAGCTGCAGCGGGGGTGGCAGCAGGGCCTCGGTCGACAGTCCTTCCCGGCGCAGGTAGTCCTTGACCCACCACAGCTCGTCGTCGCTGCGGTGCGGAATCGGCTTGCCCGCTCCGCGCAGGTTGTCGAAGTCGCCCCGCTCCTGCGCGACGCGGATCTGGCGTTCGATCCACGACTCGAAGGTGATGTCCGGCCGCTTGCGCTCGGTCATGGAGGCGATTGTCCTCCGCGAGGCGCCGGGTTTCACGCTCGGCGGGTCACCGGGACCGTTGCGGACACGCCGATCGGGTCGGGGACAGAGAGCGTCGAGAGCAGGCGCCAGCGGCCGCACGCGCAGCGCTGGTATCGCACGATGCCTTCGCTCGTCGGGTGGCGGGAGACCTCGGTCCAGTGGTGGCTGTGGGATGTCTGCATGCCACCCAGCGTGATGTAATGACATTGTGCATCTCAACCCTTACGGCGAGTACGCCGTGCGCCTCGCCGCGGATCTGGTGAACGACCCACCCGCGACCGTCGACGCGCTGGTGCGCCGCTGCCTCGAAGCGGGCCTGGTGATCGACTTTTCCGTCGGTGCCGGCGACCTGCGCGACGTCGAGGCGATGCTCGTGCGATGGTGTGGCGTCGTCGACGCGACCGGTGACGCCGAGCGTGCTGCGCTCGTCAACGAGATGCTGGCCGCCGCTTCGGCGTATCCGCGTATGACGAATCACGCGGGCGACGGTTGGCACCTGCACTACCGGGACGATCAGCATTCGCTCGCCGGGGTGCTCGAGGCGCTGATCTCTGTCGGTACGGCTCTGCACCTGGTGGGCCGGGGCATGCACCGACTCGGCCGCTGCGCCCTCGACGAGTGCGACGACGTCTACGCGGACACCTCCCGGAACGGGCGGCAGCGGTACTGTTCGCCGCGGTGCGCGAACCGCGACGCCGTGCGCCGGCACCGCGCCGTGCGCGCCGTCTGACCCGCGCCGTGCGCGCCGTCTGAACCGCGCCGTGCGCGCCGTCTGAACCGCGCCGTGCGCGCCGTCTGACCCGCGCCGTGCGCGCCGGGTGAGCCGGGCTCAGCGCGGCGCGGTGCCGACGACGACGGTCGCGAAGTCGTCGTCGCTGTGTACCACCTGAGGGGCCAGCCCGCTGCGGTCGAAGCACGCGGCGATCCCGTCGGCCTGCTGCTCGCTCGACTCGACCAGCAGATGCCCGCCCGGTGCGAGCCATCGCCCGGCCGCGGCCGCCACCCTGCGCAGCACGTCGAGTCCGTCGGCGCCCCCGTCGAGTGCGATGCGGGCTTCGTGCTCCCGGGCGTCGGCGGGCAGTAGCGCCAGGTCCGACGTCGGGACGTACGGCACGTTCGCGAGCAGAAGGTGGACGCGCCCGCGCAGCCCCGCGGGCAGCGGGCCGTAGAGGTCGCCCTCGTACACGTGACCGCCGAGCGCGGCGAGATTGCGGCGCGCGCACTGCACCGCCGCCGGATCGAGATCCGCCGCATGCAGTTCCACCTCGGCGACGGCCGCCGTCACGGCGGCGCCGAGCGCCCCGGACCCGCAGCACAGGTCGACGACGACGGCGCCGGGCACGGCGAGCGCGACGGCGCGGTCGACGAGGAACTCGCTGCGCCGGCGCGGGACGAAGACCCCGGGGGCCACGTGGATGCGCAGGCCGCGGAACTCGGTCCAGCCGAGAACGTGTTCGAGCGGTTCGCCGGCCGCACGCCGGCGAACCGAGTCGGCGAGGTCGCCGGGCGTCCGGGCGGCGTCGATCAGCAGCCGGGCCTCGTCCTCCGCGAACACGCACCCCGCGCGTCGCAGGGTGGCGGCGACGGCGGTGACGTCCGGCGGGGGCGGCATGCGGTGGTGCCCGGCGTCGGGTCTCAGTCGGCGAGATCCTTGTATTCGGGATGCTTGTCGATGAAGCCGTCGACGAACGGGCAGATCGCCACGACGCGCTTCCCGCGGGCGCGGACGTCGTCGAGCGCGAATCGCACGAGTGTGCTCGACAGGCCCCGGCCCGAGTAGGCGTTGTCGACCTCGGTGTGGTCGAACACGAGCTGGACGTCGCCGTCGGGGTGGTACTGGGTGTAGCCGACGACGTTGTCGCCGTCGCGCAGTTCGTAACGCTGTTGCTGCGGATTGTGGACGGCAACGACGGACGGTTCGCTCATGGCATTCCTCCGGCTGTTCAGGTGTTCTCGAGCAGGTGCGTGCGCATCGCGGTGTACGTGTCCCCGAAGCGGGTCACGTCCTGGGGACCGAGCAGGTCGAACACGTAGGAGCGTACGGCCTCGACGTGCCCGGGACTGGCCTGGGCCAGCTTCGTGGCGCCGGCGTCGGTGAGTTCGGCCAGCGTGCCGCGCTTGTCCTCGTCGCATTCGACGCGCCGGACCCAGCCGGCGTCGACGAGGCGGCTGATCGCGCGGGTGACGCCGCTGCGGGTCGTCACGACGGCGTCGGCGAGCGCGCGCATGCGCAGCCGCCGGCCGGGGGCCTCCGAAAGCGCGACCAGCAGTTCGTAGTCGGTGAGGGACATGCCGGAGTCCCGGGTGAGCTGCCGGTCCAGGGCATTCATCAGCAGACGGGTGCTGTCGAGGTAGGCGCGCCAGGTGCGCTGCTCGTCGTCGCTGAGCCACCGGGTCTTCGTCATCAGTCGAGGATAACCGGATGGTTGCTCAGGAAATCAGTTCGGCGTCACTCCTGCGGGGGACGGACCGGGTGCCGGCTGACGATGGAGACCCGGTTGAACGTGTTCATCGCCACGGCCACCCACGCGATCGCGGAGAGCTGGTCCTCGGTGAGGCGGGCGCGGGCGAAGGCGTAGTCCCGGTCCTGGGTACGACTGTCGGGCAGCTCGGTGATCGATTCGGCGAGGGTGAGGGCGGCCTGCTCCTGCTCGTTGAACAGGTCGGTGTCCCGCCAGGCCCGCAACACCGCCAGCCGCTGAGTGGTCTCGCCCTCGCGCAGGGCGTCCCGGACGTGCACGTCCAGGCAGTAGGCGCAGCCGTTGATCTGGGAGACGCGGATGTTCACCAGCTCCACGAGCCGACGCCCGAGTCCGGCGTCGGCCGTGGCCTGGCGTATCGCTTGGGCGACCGCGATCTGCGCCCGGTACACCGGGCGGGACTGCTTGTCGATCGCGACGCGCTTGTCGCTCACTCCGGCGGTGAGACGTGCACAGAGATGTAGAGGGGTTCGCCGAGCTGCTCGAGCAGGCCCAACTGGGTTTCCAGGTAGTCGATGTGCTCTTCCTCGTTCGCGAGGATCTCCTCGAAGATGCGGGCCGAGGTGATGTCGTGGACCGAACGCATGTACTCGGCGCCCTTGCGGAGCCGGTCGCGGGCCTCGATCTCGACCTGCAGGTCGGCCTCGAACATCTCCTTGACCGTCTCGCCGAGCCGCAGCGTGCCCAGGCGCTGGTAGTTGGGCAGGCCCTCGAGGAACAGGATCCGGTCGGTGAGGGTTTCGGCGTGCCGCATCTCCTCGAAGGATTCGGCGCGGGTGTGCGCGGCGAGCTTCGTCCAACCGTTGTTGTCCTGCATCTTCGAGTGCAGGAAGTACTGGTTGATCGCCGTGAGCTCGGCGGTGAGCTGCTCGTTGAGGTACTCGATGACCTTCTTGTCGCCCTTCATGGCGCCTCCCGGGGACCGAACGCGGATCGACCGCCGGGTATTGGGTCTAGACGGCGGTCTCGAGTTCGATCCTCTCATCCCGGTCGCGGGATGCGCGAACGATCGCCGAGATATTCCGGACGCAGCGTCCGCAGTCGGTGCCCGCGCGGCAGGCCGCCCCGATCTCGCGTGTGCAGCGCGCGCCGGCAGCGATGTGGGCCTCGATGTGCCGGTGCGAGAGAGCGTGGCAGCTGCAGACGATCATCGAGGCCCTCCTGGACGTACTACTTAGGTTCACCAAACCTTACCTCACTGAGGTGTGGCTTACCTGTGATGGTAGTCACAGTCCGGCGGTGGGCGCCCCGGGCAAGTGCCCAGTCCCGACCCAGGGCGCCCGGGCTCAGTGCTGCTGGGACTGCAGCTGCGACGCCACCACCTGGTTGATCCGCTGCAGACCACCGGGGGTCAGACCGGGCAGCTGCCCTTCGATCGTCCGGACGACCGCGCTGTCGTCGATCACCTTCTCGCTGGACTGGATGAGCACGGTCCCGGCGCCCGTGAAGTCGAACTGCCGTTCCTCCCCGGACTGCACGCCGAACATGCGCGCCCCGGCGGCCACGAAGCCGTTGACCCAGGCCTCGTCGTAGTGATGGCTCGGTGACGGGCAGTCGGCCCAGCCGACGAGCGCCTCGGGGTCGACCCGCAGGGGCGGCTCGGCGAACATCACCGGCCCGTTCGACGAGGCGAGGAACTTACCCGTCCCGATCAGGGTGAGAAAGCCCGGCACGATCGACTGGTTCAGCGACAATCCCGGCTCGAACGCGAGCAGGTTCGCGGCCCGGATGGTCAGATTCCCGTCGTCGAGGTCGTAGGAGTTGATGTCGTAGCCCCGGTCGCCGAGGATCAGCTTCCCGTACCCCTCGGCGACGACGTAGTCACCCATGTACAGCGGCGCCGAGAACTGATGCGCGACCATCTGCAGCAGCTGCCCCTGCAGTCCGTGCGTGAGCGAGGTGAACTGCACCTGCCCGTAGTAGGCGATCATCGCGCCCTTGGACAGGAACCACGGGCTCTGCAGGTCGATGCAGAAGGCGTAGTGATTGCCGGGCAGGTTGTCGCTGCCGACGAGATGAGAGGGATTGAGGACGACGCTCACAGTTTCTCCTCGGACGCTTGCACGTAGACGATGCCCTGACCGGTGCATTCGAGCTGAAGACCCTCGCCGCCGCTGCGGCCGGCGTTGCGCCAGCTCATGGCGGACTTCAGTTCCGTCCGCACCGGTCCGGACGCGGCGATGAACGACTGCGGGTCGACGACGACCGGGGCCGGACCGCCCACCTGCAGTTCGAGGAAGCCGCCGTGCCCGAGCAGCACCGCGGTGCCGCGCCCCGACAGCTGGGTGGTGAACATGCCGCTGCCGGTCACCATGCCCGTCGCGGCGTTGCGCAGCGCGCCGAGGAAACCGCCGCCCCCGCCGCCACCGCCCGCCGGCGGCGCCGACATCGACACCACCGAACTCTGCAGGCTCGCGGTGTAGCCGAGCAGCCGCGACGCCTCCACCCGCAGCTCACCGCCGGCGGACAGGTCCACCACGTGCACCTCGAGGCCGCGGAAGCCGTAGTGGACGACGCCGTTGCCCTGCGCGAGCATCGTGCGTTCGTGCTCGCCTTGCATCATCCGTCCCGCCATTCCGGCGATCCCGCCCATGCCCGGCATCCCGCCGGCGCCGGGCACCTGATGCGGAGCGAACTGCACCATGCCCGTATAGAACAGCATCGCCCCGCGGCGGGCGACGACCGGACCGGACTGGTTCAGATCGACCTTGACGACCTTGCCGTTGATCTTCGAGAACATGCTCTCCCTCACCGCTCCGCCGGCTGGATGGACACGACGCCCATGCCGTCCCACCGCAGCGAGAACGCCTCGCCGCTGCCCTGCCCGACGAACGTGCGCCACGAGACGTCGGTGACGAACGACTGGCTCAGCTGTCCCTTCGCGCACACGAACGCGTCCGGGTCGACGACGAGCGGATATTGCGGGGAGACCTCGAGGTGGATCAGTGGACCGCCGGCCGAGAGCAGCGCCACCTGCCCGCTGCCGGTTACCGTCGTGGTGAACAGGCCCTGGCCGCTCATGTTGCCGCGCACCCCGGCGAACGTGACGTTCGTGCCGAGGTTTCCGTTCAGGGCGAGCAGTTGCTCCGATTCGACCTGCAGTGTCTCGTTGTTCAACTCGAGCACCGTGACGTCCTGCCCCTGGTGGGCGAGATAGACCACGCCGTTGCCGCTGCACTCCATCAGCGACAGACCCTCCCCGGTGGCCCGCTGGCGCAGTCCGGCCAGCACGCCCTCGCCCCCGCCGAACCCGGCCGACTTGAACTGCACCTGGCCCTCGTACGCCACCATCGACCCCGACAGTGCCCGGACACTGGTGTTGTTCAGGTGCGCCTCTATGACCCGTTTCGATTTCTCGACCAGTCGCATGCGGGAAGACGATAGACGCTCGGCCGCCGGTTCGCCCTTCCGGCTCGGCGCCCGGTGGCGCGGACACTCCACAATGTATGCGTGCCCGATGCTCCCGACCGGTCCCTGCTCGGCCGTGCCTTCGCAGTGCTGGGCGCGTTCACCGCCGAGCGGCCGCGCCTGACCCAGTCGGAACTGAGCCGCCGGACCGGACTGCCCCTGCCGACGGTGTTCCGGTTGTGCGGTCAGCTCGTCGACGCCGGAGCGCTCGAGCGCCGGGCGGACGGCAGCTACCAGATCGGGGTGCGGGTGTGGGAACTCGGTGCCCTCGCGCCGCGGGCTCACGGTCTGCGCCAGGTGGCGATGCCCTATCTCGAGGACCTGTTCGACGCGACGCGGGAGAACGTGCAACTCGTCGTCCGCGAGGGGCTCGAGGCCCTGTACGTGGAGCGGCTCTCGGCGCGCGGTGCCGTGCCCGTCGTCGGCCGGGCCGGTGGCCGGCTGCCCCTGCACGCGTCGAGCGGTGGGTTGGTGCTGCTCGCCCACGGCGGGCCGGAGCTGCTGCAGGAGGTGCTCGATGCCGGACTCGAACGGTTCACCCCCGCCACGATCGTCGACGAGTCCCGGCTGCGGCGGGTGCTCGACGACATCCGTCGGACCGGTGTCGTGATCGCCCGTGAGTACCTGAACGTCGGCACGATGGCGATGGCGGCGCCCATCCGGGAACGCTCGGGCCGGGTCGTCGCCGCGGTGTCGGTGGTGGTGTCGGTCGAGGCGGATGCCGCGCCGCTGATCCCGGCGATGCGGGCCGCCGCCAGCGGCATCTCCCGCAGGCTGACCTGAAAGCCGTCTTTCGGTGAGTGAAAGCGGGGGGTGACGACGTGGTCCTTCCTCCCGGACAGTGAGGGGCATCACCGATCGTCCCCGTTTCCGAGGAGTCTTCCCATGAGCGAGTCCCGCACCCAGGTCGCGATCGTCGGCGCCGGCCCTGCCGGCCTGATGCTGTCGCACCTGCTGCATCTGCGCGGCATCGAGTCCGTCGTGCTCGAGGCGCGCTCCCGGGAGGACATCGAGGCCACCATCCGTGCGGGCGTGCTCGAGCAGAACACCGTCGACCTGATGGTCGAAACCGGGGTCGGCGACCGGCTGAAGGCCGAGGGGTACGAGCACCACGGCGTGGAGTTCCGTTTCGGCGGCCGAGGGCACCGCATCGCGTTCGACGAACTCGTCGGCCGTGCGGTCACCGTCTACCCGCAGCACGAGGTCAACAAGGACCTCATCGCGCGCCGCCTCGCCGACGGTGGCGACATCCGCTTCGGGGTCACCGACGTGCAGGTCCACGATCACCTCACCGATCGGCCCTACCTCACCTACACCGACCCGCAGGGCAACTCGCAGCGTCTCGATGCCCGGCTCGTCGCCGGATGCGACGGCTCGCGCACCAGCACCCGCGGTCTCATCCCCGAGCCGCAGATCCGCACCGACCACTTCCGTCAGTACCCGTTCGCGTGGCTCGGCATCCTCGCCGAGGCGCCGCGCTCCTCCGAGGAGCTGATCTACGCGCGGCACGAGCGTGGCTTCGCGCTCGTCTCGACCCGGACCGCCGACGTGCAGCGGCACTACCTGCAGGTCGATCCGGACGACGACATCGCGAACTGGTCCGACGACCGCATCTGGGGCGAACTGCACGCCCGGGTCGACGGGGAGGGTGCCGAGATCAAGGACGGCCGGATCTTCGAGAAGTCGATCCTGCAGTTCCGCAGCTTCGTGTGCGAACCCATGCAGCACGGCAACCTGTTCCTCGCCGGCGACGCCGCGCACACCGTCCCGCCCACCGGCGCCAAGGGCCTCAACCTCGCAGTCGCCGACGTCTTCGTGCTCGCCCGGTCGATGGACGAGTACCTCGCCCGCGGCGACCGCGCCCGGCTCGACGGCTACACCGAAGAGGTCCTCCCGCGCGTGTGGCGGGCCCAGCACTTCTCGTGGTGGATGTCGTCGATGCTGCACACCCACCCGGGCAACAGCCCGTTCGACAACAAGCGGCAGGACGCCGAGCTCGACGCGGTCACCCGCTCCGTCGCAGGACGCACCCTGATCGCCGAGCAGTACACCGGCTGGCCGCTGGTCTGAGACGCGGGAGTTCGCTGCGCGGTCCGCTCGGCGTCGGCCGACCGGTCGCGCCGAGCGGGCCGTGACTGCGGCATCGGCCGAGTAGCCCCGACGACAAGCTCCCGCTGGACGCGGCATCCGTCAGTACGACGCGCGGCCGCCACTCGCGTCGTACACGGCGCCGGTCGAGAAGCTCAGCGCGTCCGAGGACAGCCAGGCGACGAGTTCGGCGATCTCGTCGGGCCGGCCCATCCGGGCCATCGGCGTCAGGCTCTGCGACCGGGCCAGGATCGCCGGATCCGTTCCGGCGTTCATCGGGCTCTCCACCGCCGCGGGCGCAACCACGTTGGCAAGCACCCCGGTGGTCGCGATCTCCTTGCCGAGCGACTTCGTCAGCGCGATCACCGCGGCCTTGGACGCGGAGTAGGCGCTCTGGTTCGGGTTGCCGTCCTTGGCGGCGATGCTCGCCAGGTTCACCACCCGGCCCCAGCCGGCGTCGATCATGGCGGGCACGAAGGCGCGGCACATGAGGAACGTACCGTCGACGTTGATGCGGAACGTCCGCTGCCAGTCCGTCAGGGCGGTGTCGACGAGCGGGGCCGACGGACCCACCACGCCGGCGCTGTTGACGAGGATGTCGACCCGTCCCAGGCGTGCGCGCAGCCGGTCGACGGCCTGGGGATCGGTGACGTCGACGTGCTCGTCGGCACCGTCCGCGACGTCGGCGGTGACGACCCGGATGCGTTCGGCGGACAGCCGCCTCGCGCAGGCCGCACCGATTCCGCTCGCCCCGCCGGTGACGAGCGCGGTCGCGCCCGAGGGATAGGTCACCATGCGCTCGCTCCTCGCGGGTGTGCCGGTAGTAGTCTGAATCCATGTGCGAAATCGAAACAATCGACGACGCACCATGTATGGATCTGGATATACGGCTGTAGGCGCAGCCGTCAAGTCCCCGGAGGGATCGAGATGGAGATCCGCTGGCTTCAGGCCTTCGTCGCCGTCGCTGAGGAACTGCACTTCGGGCGGGCGGCCGCCCGCTTGCAGATGGCGCAGTCGCCGCTGAGCCAGACGGTGCGCAAGCTCGAGAAGGACCTCGGTGTGCCGTTGTTCGAACGCAATACGCGCAGCGTCGCTCTCGCGGCCGGGGGGCATGCCTTCCTGCCCCACGCCTACCACATTCTCGAAAGCGTCGAGACGGCACGACAGGCCACGCGCGCGTCCGCCGGCGGAGTGTACGGCCGCATCAAGATCGGGTTCACCGGTGTGCTGAACCATATTTCGCTCCCCCCGTTGACGCGGGCGCTGCGGCAGCGGTACCCGGACATCGAACTCGATCTCGTCGGCCGCATCATGACCCGTGAGGCTGTCACCCAACTGGAAAGCGGCGCATTGGATCTCGCGTTCGTCGGGCTGCCGGTCCAGTCCACGGCGGTGGCCACCCGGCTGATCCGCCGCGAGTCGTTCGGCGCCGTGCTGCCCTCCGACCACCCGCTCGCCGGGGAGGCGGAGATCGACCTGCACGACCTCGCGGACGACGGCTTCATCACCACGCCGTTGTCGGCGGGGTCGGCCCTGCAGGAGAGCGCCATGCGGGCCTGCCTCGACGCCGGATTCCGCCCGCGCGTGGTCCAGGAGATCACCGACCCGTACATGATCCTGGTGCTCGTCTCGGCCGGTGTGGGAGTGGCGCTGATGACGTCGAGCATCGCGACGATCACGCCGCCGGGCACGGTCTTCGTCCCTCTCGCCGACGAATCCGTCTACATGCACCACGGGATCGGCTGGTCACCGCGCCGCGTGTCCCCGGCGCTCGAAGTCGCCTTGCGGGTTGCCGAGGAGATCCTTCCCACCCCCGATTGAGACGACAATCGTCTTTATCTGAGACTTTTTCAGTGTTGGACGCTGCATAGTGCGGCGTGTCAGGCTCGTTCCGTTCCGGCGACTGTGAGGGCCATCACCGAAGGCCGACTCGGCGTCCGTCGGATCCTGGGACGAAAGGAACGCCATGGCGAACACACACGCTGCCGGCCCCGACGGACGACCGAACGAGAACGCCCGCCGGGCGGCCATCTCCGGTTTCCTGGGCAGCACCCTGGAGTACTACGACTTCTTCATCTACGGCTCTGCCGCAGCGCTCGTCTTCGGGAAGATCTTCTTCCCCGGCGACGGAGCGACGTCGACGCTGCTGTCGATCGGCACCCTCGGCGTCGCCTACATCGCCCGCCCGCTCGGCGCGGTGCTGTGGGGGCACTGGGGCGACAAGTTCGGCCGGCGCAACGCCCTGCTGGCCTGCCTGCTGCTGATGGGCATCGCCACGTTCGTGATCGGCTGCCTGCCCACCTACGAACAGATCGGCATCGCCGCACCGGTGATCTTGGTGCTGCTGCGCCTGCTGCAGGGCCTGTCGGCCGGCGGTGAATCCCCGGGCTCGTCGTCCCTGACACTCGAGCACGCCCCGGCGAACCGGCGCTCGTTCTTCACGTCGTTCACCATGAGTGGCATCATGTTCGGCATCGTCATCTCGAGCCTCGTGTTCATCCCGGTGGCGTCGCTTCCCGACGAGGCGCTCTACTCGTGGGGCTGGCGGGTGCCGTTCTGGCTCAGCATCGTCGTCACGGTGGTCGCGGTGTGGCTGCGCCGCAAGCTCGACGAACCCGAGGTGTTCGAGGAGCTCCAGGAGAACGGCGACACCGCCGCCCTCCCCGTCGTCGAGATGTTCCGGTCGCACTGGCGCACCGTCGTGCGGATCAGCCTCAGCGCCACGTTCGCCATGATCAACACGATCGTCAACGTCTTCGCGCTCGCCTACGCCGTGCAGGTCGAAGGCTTCGAGCGCTCCACGATGCTGTGGGCGATCGCCACCGCCAACTTCGTGGCGGTGCTCAGCCAGCCCGTCGCCGGGCTGCTCGCCGACCGGATCGGCCGCAAGCCGGTGTTCGTGTTCGGTGCCCTCGGCTCCGGCGCGATGGTGTTCGTCTTCTTCCACGCCATCGGAACCGGAAGCGCGCCATTGGTGTTCGCCTCGGGAATCGTCCTGATCGGTTTCTTCTACGCCATGCCGAACGGTGTCTACCCGGCCTACTTCCCGGAGCAGTTCCCGGCGCGGGTGCGCTACACCGGCATGGCCGTGAGCCTCATGCTGGGTCTGCTCGTCGCCGGATTCACCCCCGCCGTCGCGCAGCTGCTCTCGGCGGGCGACACCAGCAACTGGACCCCGGTCGCCTGGATGTGCCTGGGCTTCGCGGTGCTGTCGTCGATCGCCGCCCTCACCGGGCCGGAGACCTACCGCACCCGCACCGAGGACCTGGGCGAGCCTCGCCCGGCGTCAGTGGCGCGACCGGCGCAGGAACTCGTCCGCAGCGACGTCTGACCGGCCACCGAGCCCCGGCGCCCGAGGCGCCGGGGCCACGGCCCGTCCCATCCCGTAGGAGTAACCGTGACCCCGTCCACCGCCCGCCACCGCATCCGGCTCGTGGGGGCAGGCATCGCCTCGTCCCTGTCGCCGGCCCTCCACGCGCGCGAGGCCGCCGCACTCGGCCTGACCGACTACCGCTACGAACTGCTCGACCTCGAGGCGGAGAACGTACCCGCCGAACGCACCGGGGACCTGGTGCGCTCCGCCGTCGCCGACGGCTGCACCGGGCTGAACATCACCCACCCGTGCAAGCAGGTCGTCCTGCCGGTCCTCGACGATCTGTCCGACAACGCCCGTCTGCTCGGCGCGGTCAACACCGTCGTCGTCCGGAACGGGCGCCTGATCGGCCACAACACGGACCACAGTGGATTCCTCACGGCGCTGCGGCGCGGGTTGCCGGCCGCCGCGCTGGATGCGGTCGTGCTGGTCGGTGCGGGCGGCGCCGGCTCGGCCGTGGCGTACGCGCTCGCCGCCGCGGGTGTCGCGGACCTGCGGATCGCCGACGTCGACACCGTTCGCGCCGCGGACGTCTGCGCACGACTGTCGGCCGCCTTCCCCTCGACACGGGCCACGGCTCTGCCGGTGGAGGCGATCCCGGCCGCCCTGCGCACGTGCACCGGGGTGGTCAACGCCTCGCCGATCGGCATGGTCGGCCACTCGGGAACGCCGTTCGACGTCGCTGCCCTGCACCCCCGGCTGTGGGTCGCGGACATCGTCTACCGGCCGATCCGAACCGAACTGATCTCCGCCGCCGCGGTTCTCGGCTGTGACGTGCTCGACGGCGGACAGATGCTCGTCGCCCAGGCCGCCGACACGTTCGCGTTGCTCACCGGCATCGACCCCGACGCGGACCGCATGCGACGTCACCTCGACGAGCTGCTGTCGAACCAGGTCCTCGCCACGCACCAGGAGGCACGATGACCACCACCCCCGCGTTCGCGCGGCCCCTGGACATGGGTCCCGTCCGGTTGCGCAACCGCTTCGTGTCGGCGCCGATGGAACGCAACTACTGCGAACCCGACGGCTCGATGACCGACGCCTACATCGCCTATCTCGAACGACGTGCCGCCGGCGGTGCCGCGCTCGTCTTCACCGAGGCGAGCTATGTGCGGGCCGACGGCAAGGGCCGCATCCGGCAGATGGGGGTCGACGTCGACGACCGCATCCCCGGCATCGCCCGGCTCGCCGAGGCGGTGCACGCGCACGGCGCGCTGCTCGGGGTCGAGCTCAACCACGGTGGCCGCACCGCGCAGGGAGCGGTCAGCGGGTTCGTCCCGGTGGCCCCCACCCCGATCCCGTGCGCGGTGGTCGGCGGCGAGATGCCCGAGCAACTCGACGGCGACGACATCGAGCACATCGTCGAGTGTTTCGGTGAGGCCGCCGCGCGCTGCGCGGAGGCCGGCGTCGATGTGATCTCCCTGCACGGCGGCCACGGCTATCTCATCCACCAATTCCTCTCGCCCGCATACAACCACCGCGACGACGAGTGGGCCGACCCGGCACTGTTCCTCAACCGGGTCATCGATGCGGTCCGCGCCATGGCACCGGGTATCGCTCTGGGACTGCGCTTCTCGGCGTTCGAGGCGGTCGACGGCGGGCTCGATGCGCAGACGACCCGCGAGCGTATCGACGCGGTCGACACGCACCGCCTGGACTTCCTCGACGTCTCGGCGGGCAACTACGAGTCGGGGCAGTGGATCATCCAGCCGGGGGAATGGCAGCGCGGTCTGCTCGCCCCCTACGCCGAACCGTATGCCCGCGACTTCGCCATCCCGGTGGGCGTCGCCGGCCGGATCAACACCCCCGAGACGGCGGAACACATCATCGCCTCCGGCCGCGCCGATTTCGTGAGCCTGGCCCGGACGCTGCACGCCGACCCGGACTTCCCGAACCGGGCGCTGGACGGAGGCCGCTACCGGCCCTGCATCGCCTGCAACTTCTGCATCGACAACCTTGCCGCAGGGCCGATTCCGTGTTCGGTCAACCCCTGGGTCGGCCGCGAGCTCGAGCAGCCGACGAAACCGGCCGAGACCCCGGTGCGGGTCGCCGTCGTGGGCGGCGGCCCGGCCGGTACGGCGGCAGCGCGCGAGCTCGCCCTGGCGGGCCACAGCGTCGACCTCTACGACGAGCGCGACACCCTGGGCGGCGACTTCGCGCTGGCCTCCCGGCTGCACGAGTACCCGGAGTACCACCGGATCGTCGACTGGTACCGCGACGAACTGGCCGACCTCGATGTCACCTGCCACACCGGCACTCGGGTCGACGCCGCGACCCTGGCGCCGCTCGGCTTCGACGCGGTGGTGCTCGCCACCGGCGGACGCGGGCCCGCGATCGACATCCCCGGCGCCCACACCCGGTCGATCCGCGACGTGCGGGAGTTTCTCGCCTCCGGAGACCCTGCGCCCGAGGCGATCACGATCTTCGGTGCCGACCGGGAGGCCGCGGCCGTGGCCGACGATCTGCTCCGGCGCGGGACGACGGTCGTGCTGATCGGCCCCCAGGAGACGATCGCGCACGACGTCGGCCGCCGGGCGAAGATCGTCCTGTTGCCCCGGCTCGCGGCGAGCGAACGCCTCACCACACACCTGTCGTCGATCGTCACCCGGATCGAACCCGAGCACGTGGTCGTCTCGACGAACGGGCGCGAACGCACCGTCGCCGCACCCGGTGAGCTGCTCGTCTCGCACGGCATCGAGCCGCGCACCGACCTGCTGGCCGATCTGCGCCGGCTCGAGCCCCGCCTCGGCGTGCACTGCGTCGGCGACGCGAGCGGCGACGGCGGATCGATCCAGGCCGCGCTCGTCACCGCCGCCGACGTCGCCGTCCGGATCACCGAGGCCGCCGATTCGCGCGGGGGAGCCGACGCATGAGCGCGGAGACCACCGCACCCGCGCCCGATTCCGTCCGCACCGCACTGCCGCGCCTGGGCCTGGGCACCTGGCCGCTCGTCGGGCCCGACGCCACCCGCGCCGTGCTCACCGGCATCGAGGCCGGCTACCGGCTGATCGACACGGCCGCGATCTACGGGAACGAGGACGCCGTCGGTGCCGCCCTCGCCACCTGCGGCGTGCCCCGCGAGGACCTGTTCGTCACCACGAAACTCCGCGGCAGCGACCATGTGTCCGGGGACGTCCGCGGCGCCGTGGAGCGCAGCCTCGAGCGCCTGGGCCTCGAGCGGCTCGACCTGTTCCTGATCCACTGGCCGCTGCCGCGGTTCGACCGGTATGCCGCGGCGTTCGAGGCCATGCTCGAGTGCCGCGACGCCGGGCTCGTGCGCTACGTGGGGGTGTCCAACTTCCTCGGTCACCACCTGCGCAGGGTGGTGGCCGAGACCGGGGAGGCGCCCGCCGTCAACCAGATCCAGATGGACCCGTCGCTGGTCCGGCTGCCCGTCCGCCGCGCGAACGACGAACTCGGCGTGTTCACGCAGTCGTGGAGCCCGCTCGGCCGCGGCGAGGTGCTCGCGGCCCCCGCCGTCGCCTCGATCGCGGACCGCATCGGCTGCACCCGTGCGCAGGTCGTGCTGGCCTGGCACCTCGCGCAGGGCGTCGTGCCGGTCGCGCGGTCGGCGAATCCGACGCGTCAGGCCGAGAATCTGGGCGCCGTCGACGTGGCACTCACGGCAGCGGACGTCGCCGCGCTGAACCGGCTGGACCGCGGCGAAGCCGCAGCCCGGGACGTCGAACGAGAGGAGCACTTCTGATGGCCCTCCGCGCAGGCATCGTCGGATGCGGAAAGATCGCGGGCAACCACGCGCACGCGCTGCAGCAGGTGCCCGGCGTCGAGGTCGTCGCGTGCTGCGATCCCGACCTGGAGCGCGCCCGCGCCTTCGCCGCCCGGCACGGTATCGCTCACGCCGTCGGATCGGTGGACGAGCTGTTCGGGCTCGGCCTCGACGCCTGCACCGTGTGCACCCCGCACCCCGTGCACGAACAGATCGTCGTCGCCGCGGCCGAGGCCGGGATCCACGTGCTGTGCGAGAAGCCGATCGCGGTGGACGTGGCCGCGGCCGACCGGATGATCGCGGCCGCCGACCGCGCGGGCATCACCTTCGGGGTGTTGTTCCAGCGCCGATTCTGGCCCGCGGCCCGCCGCATCAAGGCGGCGATCGAGGACGGCCGTCTCGGCGTGCCCGTTCTCGGGGAGGTGTCGGTGCTCCTGCACCGCCCGTCCCGCTACTACTCGGCCGACGCGTGGCGCGGGCGGTGGGACACCGACGGCGGCGGCGTCCTGATGACGCAGGCCGTCCATCAGATCGACATGCTTCAGTGGTTCATGGGCGAACCGGTCCGCGTCGGCGGGTTCGTCGGCACCCGCTTCCACGGCGAGCACATCGAAACCGAGGACACGGCCTCGGCCGTCGTCTCGTTCGCCTCCGGCGGCACCGCGACGATCACCGCCACCACCGGCGCCGGCCACAACCTCGGCAACCGCGTCACGGTGATCGGCGCAACCGGGGCGATCGCGAGCGTCCTCGAGTTCCCGGAGGGGCGGGAGGGCGTCAACGAGCTGTGGACCGTGCCGGGCGAGGTGGAGCTGAGGTCTCCGTATTCGCCGGCTGTCGACGCCAACCTCGACGTCCGCGACATCAACGCCGGGCTCACCGACTTCCACACCCTGCAGGTCCAGGACTTCGCCGAGGCGGTGCTGACCGGGCGCCGGCCCGCGGTGACCGGCCGCGACGCCCGCGCCTCACTGGCCGTCGTCGCCGCGATCTACGAATCCTCCCGCACCGGCAGAGTCGTCGAACTCGCGCCCGCACCCACCCCCGTCCCGTCCGGCAAGGAGCCCCGATGAACCCCGCCACAGTGTCCGAATCCCTCACCTACGACGTCGTCGTCGTCGGATCCGGTGCCGGCGGGCTGTCCGCGGCCGTGGCCGCCGCCCACGGGGGCGCCTCCGTGCTCGTCGTCGAGAAGGCGGACGTGTGCGGCGGCGCCACCGCCTGGTCGGGTGGATGGATGTGGACACCGCGGAACCTGTTCGCCCACGCCGACGGTGTGCACGAGGACCGCGCGCAGCCGCGCCGCTACCTCGAACACCGGCTCGGGGACGAGTTCGATGCCGCCAAGGTGGATGCCTTCCTCGACGGCGCCCCCGAGATGGTCGAATTCTTCGAACGTCACACGGCGCTGCAGTTCGTCCCCGGTGCCGCCATCGCCGACATCCACGGTGACACGCCCGGCGCGGGCACGGGACACCGATCCGTCGCGCCGAAGCCGGTGAGCCTGCGCCGCCTCGGATCCGACGTCGCCGCGCTGCTGCGACGGCAGCTGTACGAGACCTCGTTCCTCGGCATGGGCATCATGGCCGGCCCGGACCTGCAGGCCTTCCTGCACTCGACCCGCTCCGGCCGCGCGTTCGTGCACTGTGCACGACGGGTCTCGACCCACATGCTCGACCTCGCCACCGAGCGCCGCGGCCAGCAACTGGTCAACGGCACCGCACTCGTGGGCCGGCTGCTGCGCTCCGCCCTCGACGCCGGCGTCGACATCCGGGTCGCCACCGCCGCCACCGCACTCGTCACCGACCCGTCCGGGCGCGTCACCGGAGTCCGGATCGACGGTCCCGGCGGTGCGCGTACCGTGTCCGCCCGCCGCGGTGTCGTCCTCGCCACCGGCGGGTTCACCCACGACATCGACCGGCGACGAGAGCTGTTCCCGCGGACTCCGACCGGACGCGAACACTGGACGCTCACCCCGCCGACGACGACCGGCGACGGCATCTCACTGGGCGAATCCGTCGGCGGCCGCCTCGACCGCTCCCTCGCGTCACCGGTGGCGTACTGTCCCGTCTCCTTGGTCCGCTACCGCAACGGCAAGCAGGGGGTGTTCCCGCACATCCTGGACCGCGGAAAGCCCGGCGTCATCGGGGTGCTCGCCGACGGGCGCCGCTTCGTCAACGAGGCGCTCGGCTACCACGACTACACCCTGGCCATGATCGAACAGGTGCCGGACGGCGAGGAGGTGTGCTCCTGGCTGATCGCCGACCAGCAGTACCTGCGGTACTTCCCGCTCGGCATGGCCAAGCCCTTCCCGATCCCCACCTGGCCCTACCTGCGATCCGGATACCTCTCGAAGGGGCGCACGATCCGCGACCTCGCGGAGAAGATCGGCGTCGACCCGGACGGGCTCGAGAAGACCGTCACCGCGTTCAACGAGAGCGCCCGAGTCGGGGAGGATCCCGAATTCGGCCGTGGCACCACACCGTTCAACGTCAAGTCCGGCGACGCGGACAACCCGTGGCCGAACCCGTCCCTCGCCCCGCTCGAACGCGGTCCCTTCTACGCCGTCAAGGTCGTCCCGGGCAGTTTCGGCACGTTCGCCGGCCTGGTCACCGACTCGTCGTCGCGGGTGCTGAACGGCGACGACCGGCCGATCGACGGGCTGTTCGCGGTCGGTGTCGACCAGTCCAGCGTGATGGGCGGCCACTACCCCTCCGGCGGAATCAATCTGGGCCCGGCAATGACCTTCGGGTACCTGACCGGACGCCGACTCGCCTCGACCACAGGAGCCACCCGATGAGCACCCCGCTCGGCCTCGCCGCCCTCACCGTCCTCGACACACCGCCGCTGCAGCACGTCGACCTCGCCGAGCGGCACGGCTTCGACACGATCGGACTGCGTCTGCTGCCCGCAGCGCCCGGCACCACCGCCTATCCACTGCACGAGGACGACGCCGCGCTGTCCGCACTCGTCCGGCGGCTGAACGATTCTCCGGTCGAGGTGTTCGATCTCGAGATCATCCGGATCGGACCGGATTTCGACGCGACGGCGTACGTGCCGCTGCTCGAGGCCGGGGCCCGGCTCGGGGCGAAGGCGGTGCTCGTCGGCGGCGACGACCGCGACCGTAGCCGTCTCACCGACTCGTACGCGCGGCTGGCGGAACTGTGCGCCTCCTACGGCATCGTCGCGAGCCTCGAATTCATGCCGTGGACCGCGGTTCCCGACGCGAAGACCGCGGTGGAGATCGTCGGGCAGGCCGACGGCCCGGCCCGCAGCGTCCTCGTCGACGCGCTGCACGTCGCGCGTTCGGCCACGTCCCTCGAGGACCTGGCCGCGATTCCGCGCGAGTGGCTGCACTATGCCCAGATGTGCGACGGCTCGGTTCCCGCCCCGCGTGACCACGCGGAGCTGATCCGGCACGCCCGCGAGGAACGCCTGGTGCCGGGGTCGGGGGGCATCGACCTGCCGGCGATCTGGTCCGCCCTCCCGGCGGGGCTGCCGGTGAGCATCGAGTTGCCGAACGAGCCGTTGCGCCGAGCGGTCGGCACGGACGTCTGGCTCGAGCAACTGATCACGGCGGCCAGGGCCGTACTGGGCCGGGTCCCGGCCGCCGCGACCGTCGAGTAGCTGAGCCGCACAGCAGAATTCGCTCGGTACATCGGAATCCGCCCACGCCGTGACGTGGGCGGATTCCGGTTCACCGCACGGATCCTGTGTGCGTGGGGTCAGAGACCGAGGTCCTTGGCGATGATCGTCTTCATGACCTCGCTGGTGCCGCCGTAGATGCGGCTGACGCGGGTGTCCGCGTAGAGCCGCGCGATCGGGTATTCGAGGACGTAGCCGTATCCGCCGTGCAGCTGCAGGCACTTGTCGATGATGCGGCCCGCGGCTTCGGTGCTGAACAGTTTGGCACGTGCCGCATCCGGCACGGTGAGCTCTCCGCGGTCGTGCAGCTCGAGGGCGTTGTCGACCATCAACTGCACGGCCTGCAACTCGGTGGAGCATTCGGCGAGCACGAACTTGGTGTTCTGGAACGCGGCGACCGGCTTGCCGAACACCTTGCGGTCCTTGGTGTATGCGAGTGCGTGCTGCAGGGCGGCGGCCGCGGTGGCGGATGCGCCGAATGCGATCGTCAGACGTTCCTGCGCGAGGTTGTGCGTCAGGTAGGAAAAGCCCTTGCCCTCCTCACCGAGCAGATCCTGCACCGGCACCCGGACGTCGGTGAACGACAGTTCCGCGGTGTCGGAGGTCTTGAGGCCGATCTTCTCGATCTTGCGGCCGACGGCGAACCCCTCGGTGGTGGTGTCGACGACGAGGATCGACAGCCCGGCCCGCCGGTTCTCCGGGTCGAACGGGGCCGTGCGGCACACCGTGAGGACGCGGTCGGCGAGCACACCGCCGGTGATGAACGTCTTCGCGCCGTTGACGACGTAGTGGCTGCCGTCCTCCGACAGCTTCGCCGTCGTCGAGATGTTCGCGAGGTCCGATCCCGTGCCGGGTTCGGTCATGGCGATCGCGAACATCAGATCGCCGGAACAGAATCCGGGCAGCCAGCGCTGCTTCTGCTCGTCCGTGCCGTACTCCATCAGGTACGGCAGGATCAGATTCGTGTGCACGGAGTAGGAGCCGAACGACGCGCCGGCTGCAGCGACCTCCTCGGCGACGACCGCGTTGAACTTGATCGACGACTCGCCACCACCGCCGTACTCCTCGGGTGCCTGGATACCGAGGATGCCGAGTTCGCCGAGGCGACGGTAGAAGTCACGCGGGGGATGGCCGTCGGCCTCCCACTCGTGTTGGACGGGGGCGACTTCCTTCGCGATGAAGTCGCGGACGGTCTTGCGGAACGCTTCGTGGTCTTCGTCGAACACCGTACGCTGCACGGTCGGTCTCCTCGGGTCTCGGATGAATCAGGACTACAGCTGAATCGGGACTACAACGCGTATTCGCGCAGCACGCCCTTGCTGATGATCGTCTTCTGGATCTCGCTGGTGCCCTCGCCGATGAGCAGGAACGGTGCCTCGCGCATGAGCCGTTCGATCTCGTACTCCTTGGAGTAGCCGTAGCCGCCGTGGATGCGGAAGCTGGCCTGGGTGACCTCCGAGCAGTACTCGCTGGTGAGATATTTCGCCATGCCCGCGGCGACGTCGTTGCGCTCGCCGGAGTCCTTGAGCCGCGCGGCGTTGACCATCATCAGGTGGGCGGCCTCGACCTTGGTGGCCATCTCGGCGAGGGAGAACGAGATCGCCTGGTGCGCGGCGATGGGCTTGCCGAACGTGGTGCGCTGCTGGGCGTAGCGGGCGGCGAGCTCGAACGCGCGGATCGCGACGCCGCAGGCGCGGGCGGAGACGTTGACGCGGCCGACCTCGACGCCGTCCATCATCTGGTAGAACCCCTTACCCGGGGCGCCGCCGAGGACGTCGGTGGCCTTCGCACGGTAGTTGTCGAAGATCAGCTCGGTGGTGTCGATCCCCTTGTAGCCCATCTTGTCGATCTTGCCCGGGATCGTGACGCCGGGGACGACCTCGCCGAAGCCGGCGGGCTTCTCGACGAGGAAGGTGGTGAGATTCTCGTGCGGCTTGGCGGCGCCTTCCTCGGTGCGCACCAGGGCGGCAACGAGGGTGGAGCTGCCGCCGTTGGTCAGCCACATCTTCTGGCCGTTGATCACGTAGTCGCCGTCGGCGTCGCGCTTGGCCTTGGTGCGGATCGCGGCGACGTCCGAGCCCAGTTCGGGTTCGGACATCGAGAACGCGCCGCGGGTCTCGCCGGTGGCCATCTTCGGCAGGTAGTAGTTCTTCTGCTCGACGGTGCCGTGCTGACGCAGCATGTAGGCGACGATGAAATGGGTGTTGATCACCCCGGACACGCTCATCCAGCCGCGGGCGAGTTCCTCGACGCACAGCGCGTAGGTGAGCAGGGATTCGCCGAGTCCGCCGTACTCCTCGGGGATCATCAGCCCGAACAGGCCCATCTCCCGCATCGCATCGACGATGTCCTGCGGGTAGGTGTCCGAGTGTTCGAGTTCCTGGGCGTTCGGGATGATCTCGCGGTCGACGAACTGCCGGACGGTGGCGAGGATCTCGGTCTGGAACTCGGTCAGGCCGAGGGTCTGGGCGAGGCGGGTCATACGGCGAGGTCCTTCTCGAGGGCGGGGAGGGTTCCGGCGGGCACCCGGATGGTCCCGTCGGTGGCGAGGCGATCGATCTCCTGGGGCGTCAGACCCAGGTGCTCGGCGAGAACGGCGGCGGTGTCGTCGCCGTTGGCGGGCGCCGGACGGGGCGCGGGGTGGTGGCCGTCGAACGACATCGGCAGGCTGGGGGCCAGGTGCCCGCCGACACGGGGCTGGTCGACGTACTGGAACATCGGGTTGGCGGTCACGCGAGGGTCTTTCGCGATCTCGGCGAAGGTGCGGTACCGCTCGTGCAGGATCGAGGTGCCCGCGAGGGCGGCCTCGACCTCGGCCGCGGTGTGCTCGCGGAACCACACGGCGAACAGCGCGTCGAGCACCTCGCGGTGCCGGTAGCGGTCGCCCTCGTCGCGGAAGTCGGCGCCCAGGGCGGATTCGAGCGCACCCACGGCGACGGTCGTGCCGGTCAGCTCGGTCAGGTCCCGGAAGTGTCGCGGGGTCAGCGCGACGACCATGAAGGCCACGCCGTCGCAGGTGGTGAAGTCGCGCCCGTAGGTGCCGTAGACCGAGTTGCCGATCCGGTCGCGCTCGGGCCCGCCGAGCTGGGCCTCGGCGAGATAGCCGAGGTTGCCGGCGGTGGCGAGGGCGACGTCCTCGAGCGGCAGCACGATCTTCGCGCCGGCGCCGGTGACCTCGCGGCGGTGCACCGCGGACGCCACCGACAGTGCGGCGTAGAGACCGCAGGCGAGGTCCCACGCCGGCAGCAGATGATTGACGGGACCGGCGTGCCCGACCGGTCCGGTCGCGAGCGGGAAGCCCGCGGCGGCGTTGACGGTGTAGTCGACGCCGGAGCCGCCGTCGGCCCGGCCGAGGACCTGCACGTGGATCAGGTCGGGACGGATCGCGGCGAGGCTGTCGTAGTCCAGCCAGTCCCGCCCGGCGGCGTTGGTGACGAGCACCCCGGCGTCGGTGATCAGATCCCGGATCAGAGTGTGCGCCTGGGGATCCCGGAAATCGGCGGCGAACGAACGCTTGCCCTTGTTCAGGCCCGCCCAGTAGATCGATTCGCCGTCGTCGGTGACCGGCCACCGGTGGTAGTCCGCGGCCCCGCCGATCGGATCGACGCGCACGACCTCGGCGCCGAGCTGCGCCAGCGTCATGCCGCACAGGGGAGCCGCGATGAAGCTCGAGACCTCGACGACCCGTACCCCGGCCAGGGGCGCGGTGGACGAGGGGAGCCCGTCGATGGAAGCAGTGGGGTTCATGTCGCCTGTCCTCATCCGCCCGGACGTCGGAGCCCGGAACGCGCCGACGAAGTTGTACGGCCAAATATGCAGCACCATCGGAACGTAGGACCAACACCGTTCGGCTATAGGTCGGTTAGCGGCCGTCAATGGCCCTGTTCGAATCGCTGAGAGTCCATAGGCAGCGGCAATCGGTCGATTCACCGACGGGACATTGCTTCAGTGACCTACACCACGTTGAATGGATCCCGAGCGCCTGATCGGTGCACATCTCTCGATCGACGACGCACCGTCCGATCGACACATCCCTTCGAGCCATTAAGGGGACACTCCGGTGACCACTGGCGAAATCTCGCACGACGCAGCGCACGGCGCCCCGCCGAAGGGGGCTACCTCACTCGTCAGCGGCAAGCAGGCGTGGGGCATGACCGGCCTCGTGATCTTCCTGTACGTCGTCAACTATGCCGACAAGGCGGTGCTGGGCATCATCGCGCAGCCGCTCGCTCGCGAGCTGGGACTGTCCTCCTCCCAGATCGGCCTGGTCGGATCCCTGTTCTTCGTGACCTTCACCCTCGGCGGTTTCCTCGCCGGCCCCCTGAACAAGTACCTCACCCTGCGGTGGGCGCTGCTGGCACTGGGCGCCGCCTGGTCGGTGGTCATGCTGCCGCTGGTCGTCTCGGCGAGCCTGGTGATGCTGATCGTCACCCGCATGCTGCTCGGCCTGGCCGAGGGCCCCAGCTCCGCCCTCATGCACACCGCCGCGTACTCCTGGCATCCCCCGGCCAAGCGCGGTCTGCCCGGCGCGTTCCTCGCCGGCTCGGCGTCGGTCGCGAAGATCGCTCTCGCCCCGATCCTCGCCTACATCACCGTCCAGTGGGGCTGGCGCGCCGCCCTGATCACCCTGTCGATCCTCGGTGCCGTGTGGATGGCGTCGTGGCTGACCGGCTGGAAGGAAGGCCCGTTCACCGCGACGGCCGTGACGAAGGGGACCGGCGCCGCCTCCACCGAGCCGTCGGTGCCGTGGAAGAAGATCTTCCTCACCCGCACGTTCCTCAGCTGCGTCGTCCTGATCATGGTCGTCTACGCGCTCACCACCGTCGTGCTGACCTGGCTGCCCTCCTACTTCGAGGTGGGGCTCGGCTACAGCGCCCTGCAGGCCGGTTCGATGTTCGCCCTGCCGTCGATCGTCGGCCTGTTCCTGATGGTCACGTCCGGCTCGGTCACCGACCGGCTCGCCCAGCGCGGCTACCGCTCCCGCGTCGTGCGGATCATCGTCCCGGGCATCGGTGTCCTGATCTGCGGCTCCGTCCTGGTGTTCCTGCCCAGCATCGGCACCCCGGGCCTGGCGGTCGCGGCCGTGTCCATCGGCTACGGCTTCGGTGCGATCGTCTTCCCCCTGATCAACGCCGCGATCTCGGAGCTGTGCCCGCCGCAGCAGACCGCCGGCACGATGGGCGTGTTCCTCGCGCTCATGGCCGTCGGCGGCCTGGTCGCCCCCTACGGCACCGGTGTGCTCGTCGACAACGCCGCCACCGCGGCCGAGGGCTACGCCACCGCCTTCCAGGTAATCGGTGCGCTGGGCATCGTCGCGGCGATCCTCGTCCTGATCTTCGCGAACCCGGAACGCGACCGCGCCATCATCCGGTCGGAGGCCACCGCGAAGGCATAGCTTCCGCCTAACGGAGCCATCCACCGAATGTCCTTTCCCCACCGGCCGGGTGCGTGATCGACTCGATATCGAGGGCCACCACCCGGCCGGTCGTCGTCTCCCGTTACTGCAAAGGATCCACCCATGCGCGATGCCGTGATCGTCGATGCCGTCCGCACCCCGATCGGACGCCGGGGCGGCGCCCTGTCCGAGATCCACCCCGTCAACCTGTCGGCGCATGTGCTGACGGCGCTGGCCGAGCGGGTCGGTTTCGATCCGGGCACCGTCGACGACGTGATCTTCGGTTGCGTCAGCCAGGTCGGCGAGCAGGCCGGCATCGTCTCCCGCTCGGCGGTGCTCGCCGCCGGCTGGCCCGTGACGGTTCCGGCCACCACGCTGACCCGGGCCTGTGGTTCGAGCCAGCAGGCGGTCTCGTTCGCCGCCGCCACGGTCCTGTCCGGTCAGAACGACGTGGTGATCGCCGGCGGCGTCGAGGTGATGAGCCGGGTGCCGATGGGCACGGCCGCGAAGAACGGCGAGCACTTCCCGAAGGAGGTGCTCGACCGGTTCGGCGTGGACGGCTTCAGCCAGGGCGTGGGCGCCGAGATGATGGCCGAGAAGTGGGGCCTGTCCCGCACCGTCCTCGACGAGTTCTCGCTGCGTTCGCACGAGCGCTCCGCCGCCGCGACCGACGCCGGAGCCTTCACCGGGCAGCTCGCGCCGATCGCCGGGCTGACCGCGGACGAAGGAATCCGCCGCGGCGGCAGTGTCGAATCGCTCGCCAAGCTCAAGACGGTCTTCAAGGAGGACGGCGTGATCCATGCCGGCAACTCCTCGCAGATCTCCGACGGCGCGGGAGCTCTGCTCGTCACCACCAGCGAGTACGCGGCCGCCCAGGGGTGGACGCCGATGGCGCGCATCCACACCGCCGTCGTCGCCGCCGACGACCCGGTCATCATGCTCACCGGGCCCATCCCCGCGACCCAGAAGGCGCTCGACCGCTCGGGCCTGTCGCTCGACGACATCGGTGCCTTCGAGATCAACGAGGCGTTCGCGCCGGTTCCGCTCGCGTGGCAGGCCGAGACCGGCGTCGACGACGCGCGCCTGAACCCCGTCGGCGGCGCCATCGCCGTGGGACACCCGCTCGGCGGATCCGGCGCGGTCCTCATGACTCGACTGGCACATCACATGCGCGACAACGGTATCCGGTACGGACTGCAGTCGATGTGCGAGGCCGGCGGCATGGCCAACGCCACCATTCTCGAACTGCTCTGACACGCACTTCACGCAAAGGAACGAAAGATATGGAACTGAAGGGTCTTTCCGTCGCGATCACCGGCGGCGCCTCCGGTCTCGGCCTGGCCACCGCTCGCCGCGTCCTCGACGCCGGCGGCACCGTCACCCTCATCGACCTGCCCGGCTCACCGGGGGCCGACGTCGCGAGCTCTCTCGGTGACGGCGCGACGTTCGCCGCGGCCGACGTCACCGACGCCGAACAGTTCGCCGCCGCCCTGGACGTCGCGCACGAGCGCGGCGGTCTGCGCGGGCTCGTGCACTGTGCCGGCGCCGGCCGCAGGATGCGGATCCTCGAGAAGGACGGCAAGGCCGGTTCGCTCGAGGACTTCGAGTTCGTGATCCGCCTCAATCTCATCGGGTCGTTCAACGCGCTGCGCCTCGGCGCCGAGCGCATGGCCGCGCTCGAACCGGTCGACGGCGAGCGCGGTGCCATCGTCATGACCGCCTCCGTCGCGGCGTTCGAGGGCCAGATCGGCCAGATCAACTACTCGGCGTCCAAGGCCGGCATCGTCGGCATGACCGTCGTCGCCGCCCGCGACCTGGCGAGCAAGAACATCCGGGTCAACACGATCGCGCCGGGCATCATGGACACCCCGCTGCTCGCCCGCCTGCGCGACGACGTGCGGGCCTCGCTCGAGAAGACCGTGCCGAATCCGGCGCGCCTGGGCCGCCCGGACGAGTTCGGCCGGCTGGCCACCAACATCCTCGAGAACGGCTACCTCAACGGTGAGACCATCCGCCTCGACGGTGCCATCCGCATGGCCCCGCGCTGAGGTGGCGACGATGAGCACCGACGTGCCAGCCCTGTCGCTGACCTACCCGGACGTGACGATGGGTGTGTGGGCGCCGAGCATGGCCGCCCTGTACGGCGACCGACCCGCCGTCGTCGACGGCGAGCGGACGTGCACGTACCGCGAGCTCGACGAGCGGTCCGCGCAGTTCGCCTCCGCGCTGACGGCGGCCGGTGTGGCTCCGCGCGACGTGGTGCTGATGCACGTGGGCAACTGCATCGAGTTCCTCGTCGCCTACTACGGCGCGCTACGCACCGGGGCCACCGTGACGCTGGTCAACCCGCTGCAACCGGAACCGGGTCTGCGCAAGCAGATCGAGGAGACCGGCGCCGTCGCGGCCGTCACCCAGACGCAGCAGTTGGGAGTGCTGCTCGGCGCCGCCGCGGGCACCACCGTCGCGACGATCGTGGTGGCATCCGACGACCCGGTGTCCGCACCGCCCACGTCCGCGGCCGTGGTGCGGTTCGACGACTTCCTCTCCGGACAGCCCACCGCGTTCACACCGGCACACGTCGCCGGAACGGACGTCGCGCATCTGGCCTACACGGGCGGCACCACCGGCATCTCCAAGGGTGTACGGGTGCTGCACCGCAACGTGGTCGCCAACGTGACCCAGATGTGCGGGTGGCGGGCCGCCCACCAGGTCGTCACCACCGGTGACGGGCTGGTCGCGCTGCGCCCGATCGAGGGGCTCGACGTGCACGGGGTGATCCCCGGCGAAGGCGCCACCGTCGTCGTGTCCCCGCTGTTCCACGCCCACGCGCTGCTCAACACGTCGTTCCTGCTGCTGTGCGGCCTCACCCAGGTGCTCGCGGGCCGATTCGACCCCGCGCGCATGCTCGAGCTCGTCGAGCGGCACCGCGTCAGCTACATCACCGGCAGCCCGGCCATGTGGCATGCACTGGCCACCCACCCGGACGTCGCACGCCGTGACACCACGTCGGTGCGGGTCGTGTCGTCGGGTGCGGCGCCGATCGATCACGTCACGCTCGAGGCGCTGGAGGTGGCGTTCCCGAACGCCCGTGTGGCCGAGGGGTACGGCCTGACCGAGGGCACGTGCGTGGTCACCGCCATGCCGCTGGTCGTCGGGTCGGCCTACCGTCTCGGCAGTGTGGGCCTGCCCCTCTTCGACACCGAGCTCGAGATCCGGGCACAGGGCGATCCGAGCGTCGTCCTCGGTGACGGCGAGCGCGGTGAGCTGTGGATCCGGGGGCCGCAGGTGACCGACGGCTATCTCGGCCATCCCGAGATCACGGCCCAGCAGTACGTGGACGGCTGGCTCGACACCGGCGACATCGCCTACCGCGACGCCGACGGCTACGTCTACATCTGCGATCGCGCCAAGGACATGCTGATCTACAAGGGCTACAACGTGTATCCGCGTGAGCTCGAGGAGATTCTGGTGTCCCATCCGGCGGTGTCGACGGCCGCGGTGGTCGGCCGGGAGGTCGGAAGCGTCGGCCAGGAACCGGTCGCCTTCGTGGTGCCGCTGCCGGGAACCGATCCCGACCCGGCCGAGCTGATGGCGTTCGTCGCCGAGCAGGTCCTGCCCTACAAGAAGATTCGCGAGATCGTCCTCGTGGACGCCCTGCCCACCTCCGCGGCGGGCAAGGTCCTCAAGACGGACCTGCGGACGCGCCTCGAGCAGTCCGCAGCCACGCGCTGACACGGCGAAACCGGGCACCGTTGCGGTGCCCGGCTTCGCCGTGGCCCGAGCGAATGTGCCATGCCGACGGTCCGGCGAGGTGAGCGAGACACTAGCTCGGCACGGTCGCGCGCGACGAAAGGGCGGTGCCGTCCACCGGCACCGCCCTTTCGTCGCGTTCCCGGGTCAGCCGCGCTGGGCCTGCTTGACGAGTCCGCCGCCGATGATCAGGCGCTGGATCTCGCTGGTGCCCTCGTACAGGCGCAGCAGCCGCACGTCCCGGTAGATCCGCTCGACCGGCACCTCCCGCATGTAGCCGGTGCCGCCGTGGATCTGCACCGCCAGATCGGCGACCTTGCCGACCATCTCCGTGCAGAACAGCTTCGCCGCCGACGGCGCGATCCGCCGGTCGGTGTCCTGCACCCACGCCCGCGCCGCCTCGCGCACCAGCGCCCGCCCGGCCATCACCCCGGTCTGCTGATCGGCGAGCATCGCCTGCACCAGCTGGAAGCTGCCGATCGCGGCACCGCCCTGCGTCGCGGTCGCCGCGTACGCCACCGACTCGTCCAGCGCGCGCTGGGCCTGCCCGACCGACAGGGCGGCGATGTGCACCCGCCCGCGGGCGAGCGAGGTCATCGCGGCCTTGTACCCGACGTCCTCGCTGCCGCCGACCAGCGCCGCGGCCGGCACCCGCACCTGGTCGAAGTGCACGTCCGCGGTCCAGGCCCCCTCCTGGCCCATCTTGGCGTCCTTCGCCGCCACCTGCACCCCGTCGGTGTCGGCCGGGACGAGGAACACCGCGATGCCGGTGCCGTCCGCGTCGGCGGGGCGGGTGCGGGCGAAGACGACGAACAGGTCGGCGAGCGGGGCGTTGGTGATGAAGCGTTTCTCGCCGGTGAGCACCCAGTCGTCGCCGTCGCGCACGGCCTTGGTGCGCAGCCCGGCCGGGTTCGAGCCGGCGCCGGGCTCGGTGAGGGCAAAGGACGCCACGACGTCACCCGAGGCGATGCCCTCGAGCCACTGCTTCTTCTGTTCGTCGGTGCCGAACCCGACGAGAACCTGCCCGGCGATGCCGTTGTTGGTGCCGAACATCGAACGCAGCGACAGCGTGGTGTACCCGAGTTCCATCGCCAGTTCGGCGTCCTGCATCAGGTTCAGGCCCAGACCGCCCCACTGCTGCGGGATGGCGTACCCGAACAGGCCCATCTCCTTGGCGGCATTGCGGATGTCGTCGGGGATCGCGTCGGTGTCGGCGATCTCTTGTTCGCGCGGCACGACCACGCCGCGCACGAATGCGCGGGTCTGGGCGAGGATTTCCTGGAAGTCGTCGTCGTCCACCTCGGTGGCCGGCATCGCAGTCGAGGTTGTCATGAAACCACCATCGGCTCCGGGAACTCCGGTGTCCAATACGAATCGCCCCATCGCCACATAGGCACTGTCGATGAACCGGGCGGGGTCGAATCACCGGTCCTCTCGCTATATTCGGAACATCAGCCGACGGGCGTCGCCCGCGACTTCGAATCATCGGTGCCTTCCCGCCGTCCCCGGACCGGGCGGGCTCGTGCGAAAGGAACCTCATGTCACTGCTGGAGAACCGAACCGCCGTCGTCACCGGAGGCGCTCAGGGCATCGGTTTCGCAATCGCACAGGAGTTCGTCGACGCCGGCGCCCGGGTGGTCCTCGGCGACCTCGATCTCGACGCCGCCACGGCCGCCGCCGAGAAGCTCGGTGGCCGCGACGTGGCCCGCGCGGTGCGGTGCGACGTCGTGAACGCGGACGAGTGGGACACGCTCCTCGCGGAGGCCGTCGACGGGTTCGGCTCGCTCGACGTCGTCGTCAACAACGCTGGCATCACCCGCGACGCGACGATGCGCACCATGACCGAGGAGGACTTCGATCTGGTGATCGCCGTGCACCTCAAGGGCACCTGGCACGGCACCCGCAAGGCGTCGGCGATCATGCGCGAGTCCAAGCGCGGCGCCATCGTCAACATCTCGTCGCTCTCCGGCAAGGTCGGGATGGTCGGTCAGACCAACTACTCGGCGGCGAAGGCAGGCATCGTCGGCCTGACCAAGGCGGCTGCGAAGGAGATGGCGCACCACGGCGTGCGCGTCAACGCGATCCAGCCGGGCCTGATCCGTTCCGCGATGACCGAGGCCATGCCGCAGAAGGCGTGGGATCAGAAGATGAGCGAGATCCCCATGGGCCGACCGGGCGAGGTGTCCGAGATCGCGTCCGTGGCGCTGTTCCTCGCCTCCGACATGTCCTCCTACATGACCGGCACGGTACTCGAGGTCACCGGCGGTCGATTCATGTGAGTTCCGGAACTCACCCCTCCCGAAAGGTCGTCATGCGCGAAGTCGTCATCTGCGAGCCGGTCCGCACCCCCATCGGTCGCTACGGCGGAATGTTCAAGTCCCTCAACGCCGTAGACCTCGGTGTCGCCGCGTTGAAGGGTCTGCTCGACCGCACCGGAGTCGCCCCCGACGCGATCGAGGACGTGATCCTCGGTCACTGCAACGGAAACAGCGAGGCCCCCGCCATCGGCCGCGTCGTCGCGCTCGACGCCGGCCTGCCGATCACGGTGCCCGGCATGCACATCGACCGTCGTTGCGGCTCCGGACTGCAGGCCGTCATCCAGGCCGCGCTGCAGGTGGGCAACGGTGACAACGACGTCGTCGTCGCCGGCGGCGCCGAGTCGATGAGCAACGCCTCGTTCTATTCCGTCGACATGCGCTGGGGCGGGGCCCGCACCGGGGTGCAGATGCACGACAGCCTGGTACGGGCCCGCGCCACCGCGGGCGGACGCCATTACCCGGTGCCCGGCGGCATGATCGAGACCGCCGAGAACCTGCGACGCGACTACGGCATCAGCCGGCTCGAGCAGGACGAACTCGCCGTGTCGTCCCATGCCCGCGCCGTCGCCGCGCAGAAGAACGGCATCCTCGCCGAGGAGATCGTGCCGGTCACCGTCACCACCCGCGCCGGCGACGAGGTCATCGACACCGACGAGCATCCCCGTCCGGACGTCACCGTCGAGTCGCTGGCGAAGCTGAAGCCGATCATGGGCAAGCAGGACCCCGAGGCGACGGTCACCGCCGGCAATGCCAGCGGCCAGAACGACGCCGCATCGATGTGCCTCGTCACGACCCCGGAGAAGGCCGCGGAGCTGGGGCTGACCCCGCTGGTGCGGGTCGTGTCCTGGGGGCTGGCCGGCGTGGCGCCGAAGGTCATGGGCATCGGCCCGGTTCCGGCCACGGAGAAGGCCCTCGCCAAGGCCGGCATCACCCTCGCGGACGTCGACGTGATCGAGCTCAACGAGGCCTTCGCGGCGCAGGCACTGGCGGTGACGCGCGAATGGAAATTCGGCGCAGCCGATTTCGAGCGCACCAACATCCACGGGTCCGGCATCTCGCTGGGGCACCCGGTCGGTGCGACCGGTGGTCGCATGCTGGCAACGCTCGCCCGCGAGCTGCACCGCCGCGACGGCCGCTACGCCCTCGAGACGATGTGCATCGGCGGCGGCCAGGGCCTGGCCGCGGTGTTCGAAAAGGCGTAGGCGGCGTAACCGCCGGTGTGTCCTTCGGGTTGTCAGGGCCGCCCGAAGGACACACCGGCGCGTCAGCGCCGACGCACCAGGTCGACGAACGCCTGACCCACCGCCGACAGGGATGCGGGGTCGAAGGCGAGGCCGTAGGCGCGCGCCAGCCGCGGCTCGCATGCGCGCACCACGACCCGGTCCCCGGCGGCCTCGGCCGGCACCCGGTCCACGATCGACCCGCCGAGTCCGGCCGCGACCATCGGCAGCCGGACCTCGCGCTGACCGACCAGGACGGAGATCTCCGGACGGGCGCCGGCCGCCCGCAGCGCCGATTCCACCGCGTCGACCATCGAGGCGCCGGTCGGCGCGAACACCATGGGAATGTCCGGTAGTTCGGACAGGTGGATCGGGCCGTCGGGCACCTCGAATCCCGGCGGAAACGCCAGCCAGTACTCCTGCTCGCCGAGTTCGATCACCTCGAGCCCGTCACCGCCCTCGAGCGGCAGGTGCGCGACGACGAATTCGCAGTGGCCGTCGCGAATCAACGACGCGACCTGCTCCTCGTCGCGCAGCGGCGACAGCCGCACCGCCACTTTCGGATACTCGCGCCGGAACCGGGCGATCAGCTCCACCAGCGGGCCGACGGACAGCGACGGGAACGCCATGATGTCGAGCCGGCCCGCCACCGCGCCGTCGGACGTGGTCAGCAACTCCTCGACGGCAGTCACGTCGCGCAGGATCTGCCGGCTGGGGCCGACGAGGCTGCGGCCGGCCGCGGTGAGGACCATACCGCGGCCGATGCGGTGGAACAGCTCGACGCCGAGTTCGCGTTCGAGGCTGCGCAGCGCCTGCGACACCGTCGGCTGTGCGACGCCGAGCGCGGCGGCGGCCCCGTTGATGCCGTTGTTCTCGACGACCGCGAGGAAGTACTCCACCTGCCGGAAATCCACAGTCCTACGCTCCCTGTCGCAGCGTCGAGGCGACCTCGAGGAACGCGGCTGCGGCCGGCGACGGCTCACCCGCACGCAGCACCAGCCCGACGGGCCGGGTCAGCGGCGGTTCCAGGGGCCGCACCGTCACCGTGGGCATCTGCTGTTCGGCCACCGGCCGGGGCACCACCGTGGCGCCGGTGCCCAGGCACACCAGCTCCCATGTCGCCGCCGGGTGGGCGCAGTCGACGACGACGTTGGCGGCGTTCTCGGCAAGCAACTCGCCGGCCTTCGCAGCGTTGGTGCGATCACCGACGTCGACGACGAGCGGCACGTCCCGCACACGGACGCGCGGGACCGGATCCGGCAGGCCGGCCGCGAGGTCGTGGTGGAGGGCGAGCACGAGTTCCTGTTCGAACAGCGGCACGGTGATCATGCCGGCGTGCTCGACGGACAGGTCGGTCACCCCGATCTCGGCTTCCCCGCGTCGCAGCGCAGTGTGCACGCCGCCCGGGCCGTCCGCGTCGACGATCCGCACCAGGATGTGCGGGTAGCGGTCACGGAAGCGGCGCGCGAGCTCGATCATCGGATCGAAGGAGAACGACGAGTACGTCACCACGTCGACGCGGCCCGAGACGAGTTCGCGTACCGCGGCCACCTTCGCCTTCGCCCGTTCGACGTCGGCGAGGATCCGGCGGGCCGCTACGTCGAGCCGGCGTCCGTCCTCGGTCAGTGTGAGCCGGCGTCCGGTGCGGTCGAACAGGGTTGTGCCGAGCCGACGTTCGAGGGTCCGGATGGCCTGCGACAGCGACGGCTGCGAAATGTAGAGGGACTGGGCGGCCTTCGTGATCCCACCTCGGTCGACGACCGCGACGAAGTAGGTGATGAGGTGAAGGTCCACTCGCTTATCGTACGGGGGTGGTCACGGCCGTCGCCCAGCGGTCCGGATCGGTGCCGCATCCGGTGACCACTCCCCGGTCGGCGAGAACCAGCAGGTGGGCGTCGGTCTCGCGCACCGCGAGCCGGCGCAGCCGCGGCGCCATCGTCTCGAAGGGCCGGGACCACGAGATCCGGGTGGAGACCTCCCATGCCGTGGAGCCGGGATGCCGGGCCACGACGTCGGCGATCTCGTCCAGGCGTTCCTCGTGGTGGCCGAGCAGTGCCTGCGCGCGGGAAGCGACACCGCGGAAACGGTATTCGTGCGCGGGGAAGACCTCACCGTCGGGCAGGCCGACGGTGGCGTGCAGCGACAGCAGGTAGCGGTGCAACGGATTCGGCAGCTCACCCGGGATGGTGGAGATGTTGGGGCTGATGCGGGGGAGCATGTGGTCGCCGCTGAACACCAGTTCGTGGGTGTCGTCGACGAAGCACAGGTGACCGGGGGTGTGGCCGGGCGTCCACACGGCGCGCAGATCCCAGCCGGGCAGGTCGAGGGGGGTGCCGTCGTCGAGCACGACGTCGAGTGATTCGCGCGGCCCGAAGCGGACCAGTTCCATGACCTCGCCCGAGCGGACTTCGTCGGGCGCTCCGAGCCGGGCCAGCTGCCGGGCCCACGACGCGGCGTACCCTTCCCGGTCCGTCGCGGTGTGGTGGCCGAGCAGCGACGCGTCGGCGGCGTGCATCGCCAGCGCGGCTCCGCTGACCTCGCGCAGCCGCGGTGCCAGGCCGAAATGGTCGGGGTGCAGGTGGGTGATCGCCGCGAACCGGACCTCGGTGATGTCGTGCCCGGTCTGCCGGATCCCGTCGACGAGGGCCTGCCAGGACTGTTCCGAGTCCCAGCCGACGTCGATCAGGGCCAGGCCGTCGGGCAGCGCCAACGCGTACACCAGCACGTAGCGCAGCGGATTGTTCGGCATGGGCACGGGAATCGACCACAGCCCGGGCCGGACCTGCTCGACCGGCGGCAGCTCGCCGCGCCGCCACGCCTCCTGCTGCACGACGCCGACGACCTCGACCGCGGTCACGAGACCTCCTCCGCGAGAGTGTCGCGCAACGTGCGCTTGAGGATCTTGCCACTGGCGTTGCGCGGCAGCTCACTGACGAAGTGGACGCGCTGCGGCTTCTTGTAGGACGCGAGCCGGCCGGTGGTGAACGCGACCAGTTCGTTCTCGTCCGGTGCGGCGGTACCGTCGGCCACCCGCACGACGGCGGTGACGGCCTCGCCCCACTTGCGGTCGGGCACTCCGATCACGGCGACCTCGGCGACGGCGGGATGCTCGGCGAGCACCGACTCCACCTCGATCGGGTAGACGTTCTCGCCGCCGGTGATGATCATGTCCTTCACCCGGTCGGTGACGAACAGATATCCGTCCTCGTCGAGGTGACCGGCGTCGCCGGTGCGCAGGAACCCGTCGTCGGTGAACAGCGCCGCGGTCTCCTCCGGGCGCCGCCAGTAGCCGGACGTGTTGTGGCGGGAGCGGCACACGATCTCGCCGGACTGTCCGACCGGCAGGTCCGCACCGGTCACGACGTCACGGATGGCGAGCTCCACGCCGGGCATCGGGCGGCCCGCCGAGCGCAGCAGGTAGGACCGCGGACCGGTCGGGTCGTGGTCCTCGACGCGCAGCGCGGTGACGGAGCCGCTCGTCTCCGTCATCCCGTAGCGCTGGACGAAGCCGCATCCGAGCGTGTGCACGGCGCGGCGCAGCATCGTCGGGGTGACCGGGGAGGCGCCGTAGAAGATCAACTGCAGGCTCGACAGGTCGAACGAGTCCAGCTCGGGCAGGTCGAGCAGCATCTGCACGGTCGCGGGCACCAGGAACGCGTGGGTGATGCCGTGCTGCTCGACGAGCGAGGCGACGGTGCGCGGATGGAACTCGCCGAGCAGGACGGCGTGCACCCCGGCGGACAGGCAGGTGCTCAGCCAGCCGGCGCCGGCGATGTGGAACAGCGGCATCGCGTTCAACGCCACCGAGTCGCTCTGCCAGTGGTAGATGCGCTGTCCCTCCGCGTCGTTGTGGAGGTTGCGGTGGGTGATGAGCACGCCCTTCGGCGTGCCGGTGGTGCCGGAGGTGTAGAGCTGCAACAGGACCGTGTCCGGGTCGTCGCCGCGGCCGGGGTCGTCGTCCGTGCCGCTGCCGCCGAGCCGTTGCCACGTCCAGGCTCCCGGCAGCAGATCGTCGCCGGGTTCGGCGTCGACGAGGACGACGGGCAGGCCGGGCAGTGCGGCACGGATCGCCTCGGCTGCCGCGGCGAACCCGGACTCGACGACGAGCACGTCGAGATCCGCGTCCTCGGCGATGCGGGCGGCCTCCGCCGGGGTGAGTCGCCAGTTGAGGGGGACGAACACCAGCCCCGCCTTGCCGCAGGCGACGAACGTCTCGGCGGCCTCGAGTCGCATGCGCAGCAGGGCCCCGATCCGCCCGCCACGCCGGGCCAGCCCGTTCAGGGCGGTCGCGACCCGGTTGGTGCGCCCGTCGAGCTCGGCGAAGGTGACGGTGGTGTCGCCGCAGGTCAGTGCGAGTGCGTCCGGCCGTTCCGCCGCGTGCTGCCGGACCCGCTGCGGAAGGTGCAGACCGCTCACATCACACTCCTCGTTCCGTTCGGCGAGCGCCTCGATGCCGGGCCCGCCGTGCCCGATCAGTCGATCACCGCCGCCTCGGCGGAACAAAGTCCAAGATCCACAGCGACCGATAGCGAGTGCCTATGTCGGGGTCGGCAGCGGGCGACTGTCCCTGCGCGCAGAAGTGCTTCTTGCGCGGGTACGGACGCGCGCAAGAAGCACAACCCCGCGCGGATGTCCGGTTCGACCCCGGGGCTCAGTGCCCCAGCGCCGTGCAGCTCCCCGTCAGGACACCAGGAACCGGCCGAGTTGCGGCGCGGCCTCACCGGGGTGCTTGGCCTGGATGCCCTCGCCGATGGCCTGGAGCTTCCAGTCCTGCCCCTGCCGGTACACCTTGGCCATGACCATGCCGGTGAACGGCATACCGCCCTGCAGGGTATAGCGGGCCAGCTCGGCGTTGTTGGTGCCGTCCACCAGCCGGCAGAAGGCGTTCGCGACCTGCTCGAAGGTGTGGCCCTTGTACGAGGTGACGATGAACATGACCGTCGTGATGTGGGCCGGCACCCGGGTGAGGTCGACGAGCACGACCTCGTCGTCGCCGGCGCCCTCGCCGGTGAGGTTGTCGCCCTGGTGCTGGATCGAGCCGTCCTTCGACCGCAGCTGTCCGTAGTACGCGACGTCGACGAGGTTCTGGTCGGCGAACAGCACGGCCGACGCGTCGAGGTCGATGTCGGCGGCGCGATTGCCGAACAGGCCCCGCTTCGCGACCGGATCCCAGCCCAGCCCCATGCGCAGGTGGGTCAGGGCCACGCCGCCCTCCTTGCGGAGGGTGACCTTCTGGCCCTTGACGAGGCTGACGGGACGGCTCTTGGTGAGGCTGACCTCGGGCTGGGCGTCCTGCGCCGGCTGCGGCGCGGAGGCCTGCACGTACGGCTGCGGCGGAGCCGGCTGCGGGTAGGGCTGCTGGGCGGAAGCCGGCGGGGTGGAGTAGGCCGGCGGGACGGGCGGCGCGGCCGGAGGTGCGGGCTGAGCCGGTTGCGGGGCAGCGGCCGGCGCGTCGTCGACGCTCACGCCGTGATCGGTCACGAGCGCGGCGAATCCGCCCGCGTAGCCCTGGCCGACGGCCCGGACCTTCCAGGTGCCCTGCCGCCGGTACAGCTCGAGGGCGATCACGATCGACTCGCTGCTCAGTCCGTCGATTCGGTACTCGAAGAGGACGTTGCCGGCGGTGTCGGAGACCCGCGCGGTCGGCGGGGCGAAACGGCCGAAGCTGCTCGACGCGTCGTCGAGGGTGATGACCGCGCGCACCTGGTCGATGTCCGCCGGCACCTGGTTCAGCGACACGGCCAGTGAGGCGGCCTGCCCCGGTGCGCCGGGCACGAGCCGCACGCCCGGCCCGGTGGGCTGGTTGAAGAAGACGAAGTCGGCGTCGGAGCGCACCTTGCCGTCGGACTTGACCAGCAGCGCGGACAGGTCGGCCGGGGTGGTCAGCTCGAGGGAGACGACGACGTCGGTGGCGGTGAGGGGGCCGTTCTGACCCTTGGCGAGAGATACGGGCACGGGTGGGGTCCTCACTGTTACTGGAAACTCTGTCTCGGGGATGGTCGAGCGTCACTGCCACTGTACGAAGCCGTCTCGATCCGGGCGGATCGGGCGAACCAGGCGAGGATCTCCTCGCCGGCCCGGATCCCCGCCTGCCGGGTCACCGCGACCGTCGGGTGCCGCCAGTCCAGCGCCTCGAGTTCGCCGTGGCGCGGCCGGATCGCGGCATCGGCGGCGGTCAGCATCTCGGCATCGAGCGCGCCGTCCCCGGCGGCCAGTACGACGGCGTCCGGAACGAGCGTGCCGTCGTCGACCAGACGTCGGCGGACCTCGGCGACCGCGCGGCTCTTGCACACCGCCGACGGCATCGTGTACAGCTTGCGGCCCTGCTGGGAGGCGTTCCATCCGCGGCACCGGCACCAGTGGTCCCATTCGTCGAGGAAGCCGACGGGCTGCGCGGCGACGTCGATCACGAGATAGCAGAACAGCTCGTCGGCGACCCGGAACTTGTGCACCCAGTCGTCGGAGATGCGGCGGCGCAGTTCGGCGGTGACCTCGTCGAGTCCGGCGCCCTCGGTGCGCACGGCCGTGTCCACCGTCCGTCGCCACCCGGCGTCCGGCACCCCGTCGGCGAGGATCATGCCGCCGTTGCTGGCGATCGCGTACCGCCATGGCGCCCCGGGCAGGTCGATGCGCCGGAACTGCTCCGGGGTGCGCGTGGTGGTCGGCACCACCACCGCCGCCGCGGTGAGGTCGCGCAGGCGCTGCGCGGATGTGACGGTCACGTACGACAAGGGTGCGCTGTCGTAGTGCTCGACGCACACCAGATCGCCGTCCGGGACCGGTGATTCGCCCATCGCGGCGCGTGAGTAGATCATCGTGCGGTCGAGGTCGGTGGCGACGAGGGTGGTGGTCACGGCAGATCCTTGATCAGGCCCATGCACGAATACGCCAGGTCGGGAACCACGTCCACCGGCACGTCGCGGGCGGCGGCGAGCATCCGGATGTGCGCGTGCTCCTCGGCGTCGGCCTCGCGGACCAGCACCCGCCACGGCACGCGCCGCAGCAGCACCCGGGTGGTCTCGCCGACACCGGGTTTGACGTAGTTGACAGTGGAGATGCCGTACTCGGCCCGCACCTTCTCCACCGACTCCCAGCCCGCCCACGTGGGGGTGCGATCGGAGTCCAGGATGTTCCCGGCGGCGGTGACCGCGGCCTCCCGGTCGCCGAACTCGGCCGCCACGGTGTCGAGGAGGACCGCCGAGACGTCCTCGCCGGCAAGTTCGGCGTAGAACTTGGCGCCGTGGAACTCGCCCGGGCCGATCAGGGTTTCGTTGAGGACGGTGCGTGAAACCAGTCCGGATACAGTGGAATTCAGGCACGCCGAGGCGATGAGGAAGTCGTCGCGGGTGCCGTAGGTCCGCACGCAGTACCCGGGATCGGCGAGCACGGCGAGGTCGTCGGAAAGCTCCGGGCCGCCCGCGGCCCGGTACTCGGCCAGGGCCGCCGTGAGTTCGCGGGCGATGGCGCCCTTGCCGGTCCAGCCGTCGACGAACACCACCGAGGCCGGATCGTGTCGTGTCGTCACGTGGTCGAGGGCGGCGAAGTCGATACCACGGCCCCGCACGATCGACACCGCATAGTGCGGCAGGTTCAGCCCGTGGTGCCGCTGCGCCCAGCGACGGATCAGGATCCCGACGGGAGTGCCTGCGCGGGCCAGCGATACGAGCGTCAGGTCCCGGCCCCGTTCGGCGAGCAGCAGTTCGGTGACGGTACCGACGGCGTGGGCGAGGCGCCCCGCCGTCGCGGCGAGCACCTTGTCGAACAGTTCGCGGTAGGCGGCATCGGGTTGGTACTCGATCGGCAGCGACTCGGCGTAGTGGGCGAGGCCCGCCTGGATGCGGCGCTCGCGTTCGGCGACTTCGGCCTCGAGCGCGACGTGCGAGAGGTCCTTGAGGAGCCAACTCACCTCGTCCGCGGCGTAGGAGCCGAAGCCGGGCCCGGTCAACGGGGTCGTCATCGTCCCTCCCGGTCTGCGCGCAGCACGGCGGGATCGGTGGCGGGCACGACGGCCACGACCACGTCCTCCCCGGCGGCTGTCAGCACGTCGAGCAGGCCCCCGTCGGCACGCAGACGGTCGGTGTCGGCGGGAGCGTCCACCACGAGCAGCAGCTGTGCGCGTTCCCCCTCCGGCCACCGCGCGTTGTAGAGGTAGCGCGGAACGTCGTCCGGTTCGGGTGCGGTGAAGGTGAATCCGCGGCGCAGGGGGTAGCCGGGTACGTCCCGGACGTATGCGGGGGAGCGGGTGGTGGTCTGGAATCGTGTGGTGACGCCCCTGCGGGCGAGCGCGTCGGCGAGGCGCAGCGGCAGGTACATCAGCTCCTCGTGGCCCACGACGACGACCGGCCTCCCCGGCGACAAGGCGGCGGTCACGGCGTCGGTGGCGCGCTCGATCGCGGTGTCGAAGGCCGCGGTGTCGGTGCGCAGGAACCCGTGCCGACCGCCGTCGGGCACGACCGCCGGCCACGGCAGCGTGACGAATGTGTACGTTCCACGTTCCGGCGCAACCGGATTCAGGTCCGGGTCCGGTAGCGCGCCCACCCGCTCGGTGAGTCCGTCGGGGAGGACGGTGTGCCCCGTCGCAAGGCTCACGTGGTCGATGCGGACACCGAGCCCGGTGGCCGCTTCGGCGACGGCGCGACGGTGTTCGGCGGTGCGCATGTCCACCAGCGATGCGACGACGTACCGGGCGCGGGGACTGTGCCGGTGCAGGGACCGGATGGCGTCGACCGCGGTTGCCCCGGTGGAGATCTCGTCGTCCACCAGGATCAGCGGCGCGTCGTTCGCGAACAGCTCCGGCGACGTCGGCTGGAGCAGGTGCGACGTGGCGTGCGAGTGGCCCTCCTCGAATCCGGCGAAGGTGCCGGCGCCGGGCACGTCGCGCCGGGTGGAGTGCAGGTAGCAGCGTGCCCGCAGCCGGCTCGCCACGCAATGGCCCAGTCCCGTTGCGGTTTCGGCGAAACCGAGGACCACCGCATCGGACGCGGCGGGACCCAGCAGGTCCGCGACGAGATCGCCGAGCCGGTCGCCCGCGCCGATCACCGCGTCCGGTTCGGTGGGGATGTGCTTGCCGAGGACCGTGGAGACCAGCAGGTGCGCGCGACGGGGATTGCGGCGCAGTCCCGGCACGACGAGCTCCGGCACGGTGTAACCGGTGGCCGACGCCAGGTGCTGCAGCTCGAGCCCGAATCGTTCCGTCGCCCAGGGCGATCGCACTCCGGTGATCACCGGTCCACCAGTGCCGTCAGCAGGTCCACGAAAGTCACTCCCTTGTTGGTGACGCCGAACACCGACGCGCGCAGCAACGTCTGCTCCGCCCAGGTGCGGTGCGGGCGCCGCTCGTTCATCTTGTTGCGGTATCCGGAGGCCTGTACGCCGCCCGCATCACCGCCGAGGATGTCGACCGCGTCGTGGTACTCCTCGTGCGTCACGGCGGACAGCGCGTGCACGGCAGCCACGTGCGAGGGGTGGATCACGGTCTTGCCCTGGATGCCGTTCGCCCGGTCCAGGGCAATCTCCCGCAGCAGGCCGTCGAGGTCTCGGCTGACGAGCTGCTGCCGGAACAGCACCGCGTCGTGCTCGGCGAACGGGGTGGCCCGCAGCATCGGCCGGAACATGCGCTCGTGGTCGGCGAAGTACTCCCAGACCGGACCGGTGATGACGAATCCGGTGCCGTCGGTGCGGCCCAGGTAGTTGACGACGTCCGCGATGACGTCGACCACGACCCGCACGTCGTAGATGGTCAGGTCGCGGTCGCGGCGGATGCCGAAGGTGGCGCACATGTCGGTGGCGCCGATCCGCACGGCCAGCACGCGGTCGCGGTGCCCGGCCAGGAGCGCGGCGATCTGCTGGAGCTCGCCGTCGCGGGTCTGCCGGTGCACCAGCTCGGCGGATTCGAGCACCGGCATCGCGTACAGGTGCTTGCCGAGGCGCTCGGACGCCGCAGCCACGGCGTCGAGGAACGCCGGCCCCGAGGCCGCGGTGAACTTGGGCAGGACGAAGCCGGTCAGCGCGGCGACGCCCGGGCCCAGCGTCTCGGCGATGCGGTCGACACCGTCGGGGGTGCGCACCCGCACGAACAGCAGCATCGTCGAGGCGGCGGTGCCGGCGAGTGCGTCGAGGGTGGCGACCGCGTTGCGCAGGCCGTCCTCGACCTCGTGGTCGGCGACGGCGTCCTCGAGGTCGATCACCATCGAGGCGACGCCCTCCCCGCTGCGGCGCGCGATCGTGGCGGCGAGATCCGTGCGGGTGGCGGGCACGTACAGGGTCGCCCCGAGCGCGACGGCGAGCCGCTCACGCTCGTCGGCATCGGAGAACGGTCGCGGCAAATGCAGGAACAAGGTGTCCCGGGCCGCGTCGTCGAGGTGGTGGAAATGATGCATCGTGCGCATGTCGGTGAAGGATCCCCCACTCATACCTCGTCCGTTCGTCCTCTCATTCGTTGCACCACACCGGCGATGAAGCGCGAAACGGCGTCGAGCTCCCGAACGTACGCCCAGTAGTCGGGGTGTACTCCGGTGAGCGAACCGACTGCCCTGTCGATCCGATCGAGCTGCGCGTCGAGCACCGAGCCCCATTCTGCGGTCAACCCCCTTTGGACCGCGAGTTGTTGCGCGTCGCGCAGACGGAACCGTACCTGCTCCATCTTCGCGGCCGGATCACGGCGGACCTCGCGGAGGACCGACAGCCGGTCGGTGACGGCGTCGACGTACCGCTCGGCCTGGGTGAGGGATGCCCGGGCCGCCGCGGTCAGTTCGAGCGCCTGTTCGGGCCGGTTCGCGGCCGATGCCGTTCGCGCAGCGGACACGTCGGCGTCGGCCCGATCGAGGAACTCGCGGGCGGCGCGTTCGTTGCCGGCCAGGTCGGCGGAGCTGGCGGCGTTGAACTCGCGCAGCAGCGCCGAGAACGCCGGCGCCAGGCTCTCGGCACGGGTGCGCACCGCCGACAACCGGGTTGTGACCGATGCCACAGCCTTCCGGGCGGACTCGGCTCGGTCCGGTGCCTGCGCGAGGGCGCGGCGCAGGGCCGTCGCCGCCTCCTCTGTCCGGCGTGCCGCTGTTCGGACCGCTCCGGTTCCCCCGGCCGCATCGAGCGCCCGGATCTCCGCGTCGAGTGTGTCCGCCGCGGCCCGCACGGACGGGTAGTCGGCGTAGGCCGCCTGCTCGGGCGCGGTCACCAGTGCCGCCGCGGCCTGCGCCTCGGTACGGACCTGCCGGGCGAGCTGCGGGACGGTCCGGGCCACCGCGACCGAGTGCTCGAGGTGCGCACGGTGGCGCTCGTAGAACTGGTCGAGGGTGCGGGTGGCGAGACCGATCTGCTGCAGGGCCTGTTCGTAGGCCGGGGCGGGAGCGAGCGGATCGGACGGTTCGGTGCGGGAGAGGTTCAGGTACGTCTCGGCCGCGCGGTAGCACTCTTCACGGACGGGTTCCCACTCCCGCCGCAGGCCGCGCTGCGGGGTGAGTTCGTGCGAGGCCGTGACCCCGGCCTCGGCGACGGACTGGCGCCGGTCCATGTCGAGGAACGCGGCGACCATCGCGTCGTAGGCGCGCAGCGCCACCGGATCGTCGGTGCTCCCACCCCCGAAGAGGCGGCGCGTCCATCGGCTCGCCACGCCCCGAATGGTACTGGTCCGCGCCCTTCCGCCCCGTGTGCGTGCGGAGCGCGGGGGCGTGGGCCCGGAACAGCTATTAGGGTGGTGGGACACGCGCAAATCGGGCGTGCCCGCCCGGGCACCTCGTCCGGACCGACAGATCGAAAGGACCCCGCATGGGCGTCAGCTTGACCAAGGGCGGCAATGTTTCCCTCACCAAGGAAGCGCCGAACCTCACCGCCGTGGCCGTCGGCCTCGGCTGGGACATCCGCACCACCACCGGTGCCGACTTCGACCTCGACGCCAGCGCGATCGCGACCGGCGGTGACAAGAAGGTCGTGTCGGACCAGCACTTCGTCTTCTTCAACAACCTCAAGTCCCCCGACGGCTCGATCGAGCACATCGGCGACAACCGCACCGGTGAGGGCGAGGGCGACGACGAGGTCATCAACGTCGACCTGAGCGCCGTGCCGGCGAACATCGAGAGCATCTTCTTCCCGGTCTCGATCTACGACGCCGACTCCCGCAGCCAGTCGTTCGGTCAGGTCCGCAACGCCTACATCCGCGTCGTCGACCGTGCCAACGGCAACGAACTCGCCCGCTACGACCTCTCGGAGGACGCGTCCACCGAGACCGCCATGGTCTTCGGGGAGCTGTACCGGCACGGTGCGGAGTGGAAGTTCCGCGCCATCGGGCAGGGCTACGCGTCCGGCCTCGCGGGCATCGCCCGCGACTACGGTGTCAACGTCTGACGTCGACCCGGACCCCGGAACCGGCCCCCGGCTTCGTCGCCGGGGGCCGCTTTCCTTGATTCACCGATAGTTTGCTGCAGTAACCACCCTGCACCGCCCGATCCAGACAGAAAGGCCACGCTTCGTGGTTCTGCGCATTTTCGGCATATCGTTCGCCGTCACCGTCGTGTCCCTGGTGGTCGCCTTCCTCTACGGCGGACCCCAGGCGCTGTTCCTCGCCACCATCCTCGGCATCCTCGAGGTCTCGCTCTCGTTCGACAACGCGGTCATCAACGCCACCGTGCTGCAGCGGATGAGCGAGTTCTGGCAGAAGATCTTCCTCACCATCGGCATCCTCATCGCCGTGTTCGGCATGCGGTTGATCTTCCCGCTGCTCATCGTGTGGGTCGCCTCCGGCCTCGGTCCCGTCGAGGCACTCGACCTCGCCCTGAACCCACCGCCCAACGATGCCGCCTACTTCCCCGACGGCAGCCCCAGCTACGAGACCATCATCACCGACGCCCACCCGCAGATCGCCGGCTTCGGTGGCATGTTCCTGCTGATGCTGTTCCTGAACTTCGTCTTCGAGGAACGCGAGATCAAGTGGCTCGCGTGGCTCGAGCGTCCGCTCGCGCGGGCCGGCAAGCTCGACCAGCTCGAGGTCGTCGTCGCGTCGGTGCTGCTCGTGCTGACCGCCACGATCCTCGCCCCCGAGGACAAGGTCTCCACGGTGATGATCGCCGGCGTACTCGGCATGATCACCTACATCGCCGTCAACGGCCTCGGCGAGATGTTCCACATCCCCGAGGAGGGTGAGGAAGAAACCGCCGGCGGGCCCAGCCAGCTGGCCAAGGCCACCGGCAAGGCCGGCTTCTTCCTGTTCCTCTACCTCGAGGTGCTCGACGCGTCGTTCTCCTTCGACGGCGTGATCGGCGCATTCGCGATCACCTCCGATCCGATCATCATCGCGCTGGGCCTCGGTTTCATCGGCGCGATGTTCGTCCGCTCGATCACGGTGTTCCTCGTCCGCAAGGGCACCCTGTCGGAGTACCGCTACCTCGAGCACGGCGCGCACTGGGCGATCGGTGCGCTCGCGTTCATCCTGCTGTACTCGATCGGCCATCACGTGAACGAGATCATCACGGGTCTGGTGGGGGTCGCGCTCATCGGCGCCGCGTTCGCCAGCAGCATCCGGCGCAATCGTCAGGAGATGAAGGCGCCGGTCGCCGCCTGACCGCACGACATCGATGGGAACCTGCGATCGGTTCGAGCGATCGCAGGTTCCCATCTTCGTATCCAGGGAAAGGTTCCATCCATGGCAATCGACTACACCCGGCCCCCGAAGAACCCCGGCGACGACAAGGGCGGAGTCGGCCTGAGCAAGATCAGTCTCACCAAGGCTGCTCCGACGGTCGATCTCGCCAAGTCCGGCAGCGGAATCACCCTGGTGAACCTGAACTGGTCACAGGCCGGCTCCCCGACCCCACCGAAAAAGGGATTCCTCGCCAAGCTCACCGGCGGCGCGGCGGCCCGCGGCGTCGACCTCGACCTCGGCTGTCTCTACGAGCTCGCCGACGGCTCCAAGGGTGTCGTTCAGGCACTCGGCAACAGCTTCGGTGCGCTGCAGAAACCTCCGTTCGTCGCGCTGGACGGCGACGACCGGACCGGCGCCGTCTCCGCCGGTGAGACCATGCGAATCGACCTGGGACAACCCGAGCGATTCCGCCGGATCCTGATCTTCGCGATGATCTACGAGGGCGCCCCTAACTGGGCTGCCGTGGACGGCGTCGTCACCCTCACCCCGCCCTCCGGGCCGCAGATCGAGGTGCGCCTCGACTCGCCGAACAACGGCGCACGGATCTGTGCCATCGCGATGCTGCAGAACACCGGCCGCGAGATCAGCGTCTCGCGGCTCGTCGAATACGTCGACGGCAGCCAGTCCGACCTCGACCGTGCCTACGGCTGGGGCATGAACTGGGCGCCGGGCCGGAAGTAGCCACGCCTGCGCACCCCGGCGTCCGCACCGATACGGGATCCTCACCGTGTCGATGACAACTCGCGCAGCAGCGTCTCGGCGTCGGCGAACGCCCCGGCCCGCCGCACGACGGTGGGCGGCGCCGGGGGATGCCCGCCCCACCCGTGGAACAGCGTGCTCAGGCTCAGGACGATCCGCTCCGGATGGATCCAGTCGTCCCACCGGACGAATTCGGGATCGCGCACCAACTGCCGGGCCGCCTCGAGCGGCCCGGCGCCGCGCGCGTACTGTTCCCGGCCGGCCTGCTCGAGCCACACCCAGTAGGCGCGCAACTCGCGGATCTCGTCCGGTCCGCACAGCGGCCCGTGGCCCGGCACGTAGACGTCGGCGTCCAGGGCCAGCAGCCGATCGATCGCGGCGATCCAGTTCTCCAGCGGTCCGTGCCACAGAATCGGCGTCGAGCCGATGAACAGCAGGTCACCGGCGAAGACCACGCCGGCGTCCGGCACGTGCACGATCGCGTCTCCGGCGGTGTGGCACGGCCCGAGACGCTCCAGCATCACCGGACGTTGTCCCACCTCGAGCCGCAGATCGGTGTCGAAGGTGTGGTCGGGCAGCCGGGGCGACCGCCACGGCAGGTGGGCGCCGCCCGGCACCCGGCGCATGTAGGCGGCCGCGGCGCCGATCCGGCCGGGCACCGCGCCCAGCCACCGGCCCGCCGTCGCCAGCGCCGCCACCGCGGCCGGCGGCAGATCCTCGCGCATGCCGCGCAGCGCGGCCGCACTGGTCGTGATGCGGGTCGTCGCGGGCAGCGTGTCGTTGCCCCACCAGTGGTCGCCGTCGGAGTGGGTGTTGACGGCCTCGGTGATCGGTGCCCGCGCCACCAGCGGCTGCTGCGCCTCCGCGATCCGGCGTGCCAGGCGGGTGTCCCAGGCAGTGTCCACGACCAGTGACGCCGTGCCCGCATCGACGACGAGACCGGTGTTCGCCTCGCCCCAGCCGCCCGGTGCCCGCACGAACGCCCACACCCCGTCGCCGATCTGCGTCGATCCGCCGTCGCCCACGATTCGCCCCCTGTCCACGGTGGCGGAGAGTCTAATAGCAGGCGCCGGACCGGAGGTTTGCTCCCCGACGGGCCCGGGAACGCGGTACGGGTCGCACCGGCGACGGCACGAGCGAGGGGATTCTCATGGGCACGACAGTTGCGGTCACCGGACCCACCGGCGAGATCGGCAGAGCCGCGGTCGCGGCCCTCGAACAGGACCCGCGCATCGACCGGATCCTCGGCATGGCACGAAGCCCGTTCGACCCCGCCGCGCAGGGGTGGACCAAGACCGAGTACCGGCAGGGAGACATCCTCGACCGTGGCGCCGTCGACGCCCTGGTCGCGGAGGCCGACGTCGTCGTGCACCTGGCGTTCGTCATCATGGGTTCGCGGGCCGAGAGCCACCGGATCAACATCGCGGGCACCCGCAACGTCTTCGAGGCGACGGTCGCCGCGGCCCGGCCGCGACGCCTCGTGTACACCTCGTCCGTCGCTGCATACGGCTACCACCCGGACAATCCGACCCCGATCACCGAGGACGTGCCCACCCGCGGCTCGCACGAGCACTACTACTCGGAGCAGAAGGCCGAACTCGAGCGCGTCCTCGACGAGGTCACCCGCGGATCGGATCTCGAGGTGTTCGTGCTGCGGCCGTGCATCGTCGCGGGACCGAACGCGACCGCCCTGGCCGACGCCATGCCGTGGCGGCAGATCGCCGAGCACCTGCCCGGAGCCGTGCGGAAGGCCGCGGGTGCCCTGCCGCTGCCACCGCCGCTGTTCCCGGACCCGGGTCACCCGCTCCAGCTCGTGCACCACGACGACGTGGCGAGTGCCGTGGGCGCGGCGGTGACGTCCGACGGGCCGCCCGGCGCGTACAACATCGCCGGTGACGGGGTGGTCTCGCTGTCGGACGTGGCGACCGCGCTCGGTGCCCAGCCGGTCCGCGTCCCCGCCGCGGTCGCGACGGCGGCGTCGGCCGTGGTGGCGCGAATGCCGTTCCTGCCCTCGCTCGTCGAGTGGATCCACACCGGCCGCACGTCCGTCGTGATGGACACGACGAAGGCCCGGACACAGCTCGGCTGGCAGCCGCGCTACACGAGCGCCCAGACCCTGGAGGCGCTGGCGCAGGCGGTGCGTGAAGTCCGGTAGCGGGGTTCAGCGTCGCGCGGCCGCATGCGCGGCCATTCGGACCGGGGCGTTGACGGTGCCGTGACCCCGGTAGCCGCCGCGCCGCTGCACCAGCTCGAAGAACACCCGCGCGCTGACGACCCTGGTGAACACCTGGAACAGTTCGCCACCGTCCTCGTCCCGGTCGTAGAGCACGTTGTACTCCCGAAGGGCGGCAAGCAGTTCCGGATCCGGAGCGAGCCGCGCATCCAGATCGTCGTAGTAGTTGGCGGGGATCTCCAGCACCGGCGCGCCCGAATCATGCAGATTGCGTGCCGCTTCCACCGCATCGTCGACCCCGAACGCGATGTGCTGAGGGTGCCGCACCCCCGGCGCCCACTCCCCGCGCCGCAGCACGGGCGCGATGAGGCCGACCTCGAAACCGTCCGCGGCCAGGACACGGCTGCGCACCAGACCGAACGGCCCGGCGTATTCGGCCGCCTCGGCATCGTTCAGGCCCAGCACCGAGCGGTAGAACAGGGTGGCTTCGTCGAAGCGGTCGTAGGCCTGGGTCAGTGCGACGTACTCGGTGCATCGCACGCCCACCGTCCTGGCCGGCGACGTGCCGGTGGGGCGGAAGTCGTTGCGCCAGTCGGCGGTACCGTCTGCTTCCGCCGAGAGGAACAGGGCGGTGCCGTCCGGGGAGACCACCGCGGACAACGGTGCCTCACCCGGCCCGACGACCCGCGCCAGCTGAGGTGCCAGCAGCTCGTGGGCGTGCCGGGAGACGGCGCCGACATCCGCGACCTCGATCCCGAGGGCGGTGACGGCGGCGCCGTCGGCCGCACTGTGGGCCGGGTTCGAGGTGTTCACCAGCACGCGCGCGTCCTCCTGTTCCCACAGCTCCACCGGCTTGCTGTGGTGCTGTCCCGAGTGCGTGAAGCCGAGCGCGGCGAGAGCCTCACGGACCGGTTCCGCGGCGGTGGGCGGGGTTCCGATCTCCGTGAACGCGTGCCCGCGCACCTGCACCGGTTCGGGGTCACCGTCGAGGCGCAATTCCAGATCGAGCAGCGAACGCATCGCGTCGATCGCCGTCGGCACCGGGGCCGACTGGCGGAACACGTCGTTGAACACCTCGAGCGAGAGCGGGCCGGTGTAGCCGGCGTCGAGGACGTGGGCGACGAGTCCGACGAGATCGAACTCGCCCTCGCCCGGGAACACCCGGTAGTGGCGGCTCCACTGCAGGACGTTCATGTCCATCTCCGGTGCGTCGGAGAGCTGCAGGAAGAAGATCTTCTCGCCCGGGATGTCCGCGATCCCGGCAACGTCCTTGGTGCGGGAGAAGATGTGGAAGCTGTCGAGACACAGGCCGAGGGCCGGATGATCGGCCCGGCGCACGATCTCCCACGAGCGCTGCCAGGTGTTCACGTGGCGGCCCCACGCCAGGGCCTCGAAGGCGATCCGCATGCCGCGCTGCGCCGCCGCATCCGCCAGCTCCCGCAGTTGCGCGGCGGCGAGGTCGACATCGTCGACGGTGTGCGGCGAGACCGACGAGCACACCAGCACGAGGTCGGTGCCGAGTTGTTCCATCACGTCGAACTTGTGCCGCGCGCGGCGCATGTTGCGGGCGTGGATGTCGGCCGGGACGGCCTCGAAGTCGCGGAACGGTTGATACAGCGGAATGCTCAGCCCGAGTTCGGCGCAGCGCTCGCGCACTGCCGCGGGCGTGAGCGGGGAGCCGATCAGGTCAGGTTCGAACAGTTCGATGCCGTCGAAGCCGGCGTGGGCGGCGGCGACGAGCTTGTCCTCGAGGGTGCCGGACAGGCACACCGTGGCAATTGCCTTGGCGCGCTTGGTTCCGGGTCGGGAGTGGGTCATGGTCGGGTTCCTCCACAGCGGCCGCCTGTGCGGGCGGGCGCGGAATCGGGGACCGATGCGCCGGGGCGGGTTCGCCCCGGCGGTATCGGCACGGACGGCTCGCTGCGGGTCACGCGCGCGAGAGGACCGGTGACGGCGCCGGTTACGCCTGGGTCGTGCGCTGGGCGACGAGCGCGCGCAGTGCCCATTCGTAGCCGGCGACGCCGAGGCCCACGATGATCCCGGAGGCGACCGGGGAGATGTAGGAGTGGTGGCGGAACTCCTCGCGGGCATGGACGTTGGAGATGTGCACCTCGATGAGCGGCACGTGCGCGCCCTTGATCGCGTCGTGCAGGGCCACCGAGGTGTGCGTGTAGGCACCCGCGTTGAACACCACGCCCAGGGATTCCCCGCGGGCGACCGCGGCGCCGGCGTCGTGGAGGGCGTCGATCAGGACGCCTTCGTGGTTGGACTGCCGGAAGTCGATGTCGACGCCCAGTTCCTTGCCGACGTTGCGGCACAGGGTCTCCACGTCCTCGAGGGTCTGCGCGCCGTACACACCGGGCTCACGGGTGCCGAGCAGGTTGAGGTTGGGGCCGTTGAGTACGAGCACCGAGGTCATGAACGAATCTCCTTCGCTTTCTGCGTGTTCCGGAACAACGCCCCGGAACGGTCTGTCAGCCGACGGGCAGGTCGGCGGTCACGGTGCTCGAACGCACGACGAGGTGGGTGGCGAGTTCCACGGGTCCGGCGTCCGGTGCGGTCTTTCCGTCGAGGACGTCGCACAGCAGATCGATTGCCGTCACGCCGGCGTCGTCGAATGCCAGATGCACGGTGGTCAGCGGCGGCGAGGTCATCTCGCAGAGCCACGAGTCGTCGAATCCGACGACCGAGTAGTCGCGGCCCGCACGCAGTCCGTGCTCGGCGAAGCCCTGCATGAGGCCCACGGCGGCCTGGTCGTTGTACGCGACGACGGCCGTCGTGCCGGTCCGGACCAGTTCGTCCGCCGCGTTCCGGCCCGCGACGACGAAGTCGGGTTCGAGGGGACCGAGCACCGTGCCGGTGATGCCCCGGGCGGCGCAGGCCGTGGTGAAGGCGGTGAGGCGCCGCCGTTGGGCGAGCCAGTAGTCGGGACCGCCGAGGTACGTGACGGCGGTGTGCCCGGCGTCGGCGAGGTGGTCCACCGCCTGGGACATGCCGTCGTCGGAGGTCAGCAGCACGGCGGGCAGCTCCCCGCAGGTGTGGTTGACCAGCACGACGGGGGTGACCCGTGCGAGATCCTCGAGGTCGGTGTCGGACATGCGCGGGGCGATGAGCACCAGTCCGTCGACCTGCCGGGCGATCGCCCGGACGAGGTCGAGCTCGTCGGCGGACCGTCCTTCGCCCGCCGCGACGAAGAGGGAGTAGCCGCGCTCGCGCGCCCGGTCCTGCGCGGTTTCGACGGCGGGACCGAACACAGGATTGCGGATGTCGGGGACGAGGAAGCCCAGGTTGTGAGTGCGACCGAGGGCGAGCGAGCGGGCGGTGGGGTTCGGAGTGAAGGACAGCGCCTCCGCGGCGGTGAAGACTTTCGCGCGGGTGTCGGGACTGACCGCTTCCGGCCGGGAGAACACGCGGGAGACCGTGGCGGTCGAGACGCCGGCGCGCGCCGCGACCTCACGAAGCGTCGCCATGGATTCTCCTCGGGGGTGGGGTCCACCCACTGTGCAAGCGGTTACATCGTTTTGTCAAGCATGCCGGCGCGACCGTCGACTGCGGTTACTCGTCGGCCGGGACACGAGGCGGGAGCCGGCGCAGCACCTCCACGACGCGGCGGACGGCGGGTGCAGCGCCGTCGCGCCGCCAGGCCAGGGCGATCGGCAGAACCGGAGAGTGGTCGAGCGGCACGTACCGGACGCCGTCGACCGTGATGTGCATGGTCGAGGCGACGACCACCGCGATGCCCACTCCTGCTCCGACGAGGGCGAGCAGGCTGTAGGGATCCGGTGCTTCGCGCGCGATCGTCGGGGTGAAGCCCGCGCCGCTGCACATCACGAGCATGGTGTCGCGCACGATGGAGCCGTGTGCCGCGGGGTAGACCACGAATCGCTTGTCGGCGAGTTCGGCGGCGGCGACCGAGTTGCGGGCAGCGAGCGGGTGACCGGCCGGGACCGCGACGAGGAGCGACTCGTGGCGCACCGTCTCGGTTGCGACGTCGTCGGGGACCGGCAGGCCGACGATGCCCATGTCGAGCAGGCCCCGCGAGACGAGGTCGACCACTTCCCCCGAATAGGTCTGGGGGCGAAGGTCCAGTTCGATGCCGGGGTGATGATCTGCCAGGGCGCGGGTCAGTTCGGACAGGACCGTGTAACCGCTCGCCCCGCCGAATCCGACACTGAGGATTCCGGTCTCGCCGGCGGCGGTTGCGCGCACGACGTTACGGGCGACGTCGGCCTGTGCGGCGATCACCCGGGCGGGGGCCAGCAGTGCGGTACCTGCCGCGGTGAGGCGGACGGACCGGGTGGTGCGGGCGAACAATTCGGCGCCGAGCTCACGCTCGAGGGAGCGGATCATCTGGCTGAGCGGCGACTGGGCGATGTGCAGCCGTTCCGCCGCGCGCCCGAAGTGAAGCTCCTCCGCCACCGCGAGGAATGCCTGCAGTTGCCGAAGCTCCACGATCGCCCTCGCAATTCTGTGTGAGAACCACACAATCGTTCTCGATTAGGTCTTGGACATTACATGGATGCGTGGGAGAGGGTGATGTACGCCTCATTCAGCAGCGGGTACGCCCGCGTGACAGTCCCCGGAGTGCACCGTGAATCCACAGCCAGAGCACGCCGCGCCCGCCCCCGGACCACAGCCTTCGCCACCGGTCCACGACTCCACGGCGGCCCGGCGCGCCGGTGTCACCGCCTTCGTCGGCACCACCATCGAATGGTTCGACTTCTACATCTACGGCACCGCCTCGGCGCTCGTGCTGGGAAGTCTGTTCTTCCCCGACGTCTCTCCCGCGCTCGGCACGCTGGCCGCGTTCGCGACGTTCGCGGTCGGGTTCGTCGCACGTCCGCTCGGCGGTGTCGTCTTCGGTCACTTCGGCGATCGGTTCGGCCGCAAGAACGCCGTGATCGTCACTCTCGCGATCATGGGCACCGGCACCGTCGGTGTGGGTCTGCTGCCCACGTACGACCAGATCGGAGTCTGGGCGCCGGTCCTCCTCGTCCTCCTGCGAGTGCTGCAGGGCATCGCGATGGGTGGGGAATGGGGCGGGGCCGTCCTGATCGCGACCGAATTCGCCCCGCCCCGGCGGAAGGTCCTCTACGGCGCCTTCGCGCAGCAGGGCTCACCGGTCGGCAACCTCCTCGCGACCGTCGCCTTCCTCGGACTGACCGCGATGTCCGACGCGGCCTTCGAGGGCTGGGGATGGCGTATCCCGTTCCTGGCGTCCGCAGGCCTCGTGATCGTCGCGCTCTACATCCGGCTCCGGATCCAGGAGACCCCGGAGATGCAGGCGGCGGCGTCCCGGCAGCACACGCGCCTTCCCCTCGTGGAAGTGCTCCGCTCACATCCCGTCCCACTGTTCCTCGGCATCGGCGCAGTAGTGGCCGGTGTCGCGATCACCTACGTCAAGACGACCTTCGCGCTGTCGTGGGCGACGACGGACCTCGGGTTCGAACGTAGCGACTTCCTGCTCGTCATCACAGTGGCGCTCGTCGCGCAGGTGATCGTGCAACCGTTCGGTGCCGTCCTTGCGACCAGGATGGACGTGCGCCGGGCCGTGTGGTGGATGCTCGCACCCGAATTGCTCGTCCTGCCCTTGATGTTCGTGCTGATCCGCACCGGATCACTCGGGTGGGCGATCGTCGGAATGGTCGTCGCGACCGCTCCGCACGCGATGTACTACTCGGCACTCGCCGGAATCCTCGCGCAGGTGTTCCCCACCCACGTCCGTTACACCGGAATCTCCCTCTCGTACCAGATGTCGACGGCGATCTTTGCCGGTACGGCGCCGATGGTCAGCCAGTTCCTGCTCAACCGCAGCGGTTCGATCTGGCCGGTCGTCGGACTCGGACTCGGATACGTCCTGCTCTCGCTCGTCTGCATGACGGCACTGCTGCGCCGGTCACCGAGGACCGAGACCGCCGATCCTGCCCCGGCCCGGACCGCCGCTGCCACGCACTGAAGTCCGAAAGGAAGAGACGAATGAACTACGCACACACCGATCCGGCATTGCGGGCGGTGGTCGACCGGTGGATCGCCGAGGCCGACCGCAACCTCACCGACGGTCTCCTCGATCGCCTGGGGGAGGACGCAGCGCAGCGGCTCGAGGGCCTCGCGGCCACGGCGAACGCCCACCCTCCCGTCCTGCGGCAGTACGACCGGGACGGACAGCGCGTCGACACCATCGACTACCACCCCGCATATCTCGAGCTGTGCCGCGCGGCGTACTCGGAATACGGTCTCTCCGCCTTGTCGCATCGCCCGCTGCACGGTTGGACGGACGTGCCGCCCCATCTCGTCAAGTACCTCGCGTCGTACCTGTTCGTGCAGGCAGAGTTCGGGCTCGCCTGCCCCGTGTCGATGACCGACGCCGCCGCACGCACCCTACGCATGTTCGGCGACCCCGCCACCTTCGGCCCGTGGATCGACGGACTGACCTCGACCGACCCGGCCACCGCACTCACCGGTGCGATGTTCATGACCGAGACGCAGGCGGGAACCGACATCGCCCGGACCGAGACCCGCGCCGAATTCGACGGCACGGCATGGCGGCTGACCGGGCGCAAGTGGTTCGCCTCGAACCCGGACGCCGACGTCGTCATCACCCTCGCCCGATTCCCCGGCGGCGCCGAAGGATCGACACGTGGGGTGGGAATGTTCATGCTGCCCAAGCATCTTCCCGACGGAACCCGGAACTCCCATACGATCGACCGACTCAAGGACAAGCTCGGCACCCGTTCGATGCCCAGCGGCGAGGTCACGCTGCACGGCGCGTACGCGCTGCAGGTCGGCGAGCTCGAGCGCGGGTTCCTGCAGATGACGGAGATGCTCAACACCTCACGGCTGTCGAACGCGATGCGCTCGAGCGCCCTGATGCGGCGGGCCGTGCGGGACGCCGTCGCCCACACCCGGGATCGTGTCGTCTTCGGCAAGCCGCTGTTCGAGCAGCCGCTCATGCGTGCCACCCTGCTGCCGTTGCTGCTCGACGCGGAGGGCGCGCTCGCGCTCGTCGCCTACAGCGGGGTGTGCCTCGATCGCGCCGACCGCGGTGACGACGAGGCGCGCAGCATCGTCCGGATCCTCACCCCGGTCGCGAAGCACTACGTGTGCAAGCGGGCGCGGGCGGTGACCGGCGAAGCGATGGAGGTGCGCGGCGGCTGCGGGTACATCGAGGACTGGGCGTTCGCGCGGCTCGTCCGCGACTCGCACCTGGGGTCGATATGGGAAGGGTCGAGCAACGTCATCGCCCTCGACGTGCTGCGATCCATGCGCAAGAGCGGCGCGCACCGGACTCTGACGGCGGCGATGCGCGCGATGCTCGACGCCGCGGCACCGGGCTGCGCGCCGGCGGTCGCGGAGCTGCGCGAGCGCTGGGATGCGCTCGAGGCCCGCGGCGAGGATCTGCTCGCCGGCGACGACGTCCGCGCCCAGACCCGCTGCGCGGCATACACCGACGACCTCGCGCGCACCGTGACGGCCACGCTGCTCGTCGACCTCGCCTCGCACCGCCTCGAGCACGGCCCCGAACATCGGTCGCTGCTCGTCGCCCACGCGTACCTCGACGGCCTCACCGGGGTGCCGAACGCCGTCGCCCTCGAACATCTCGACGCCGTCGCCGACGGTACCGACATCGACCCGCCCGTCGCGCACGCTGCGGCGCCGGCACTGACAGGAGCGCGACCATGACCGAGAACCCCGCCATCGGCCCGGCCCCGCTCGCCGGCGTCAAGGTGCTCGACCTCTCGAAGATCCTCGCCGGTCCGTACGCGACCATGTCGTTCGCCGACCTCGGCGCCGACGTCACGAAGGTCGAGCATCCCGACGGCGGCGATCCCACGCGGGTGTGGGGACCGCCGTTCGTGGGCGACGACGCGACCTACTACCTCGCCGTCAACCGCGGCAAGAAGTCCGTGACGATCGATCTGAAGTCCGACGAGGGGCAGCGGATCGTGCACCGCATGCTCGAGGACGCCGACGTCCTCGTCGAGAACTTCAAACCGGGCAGCGGCCTGCAACGGATCTTCGACTACCGTGCGCTCTCGGAGCAGTACCCCCACCTCGTCGTCCTGCACATCTCGGCATTCGGCGAGGAGGGTCCACTGCGCGACCAACCCGGATACGACATGGTCGCGCAGGCCGCCGGCGGGCTGATGTCCCTGACCGGGGAACCGGGTGGCGCACCGATGAAGGCCGGATACGCGATGGGAGACCTCGGTGCCGCCCTGTTCGGTGTCATCGGGGTACTCGCGGCCCTCGTCGAGCGCAACCGCACCGGCCGCGGGCAGTACGTCACGACCTCCCTGTTCGAATGCCAACTGGCCATGCACGTCAACTGGGCGACCAACTACTTCGCCACGAGGCAGCGGCCCCGCGCGCTCGGCTCCGCCCACCCGAATCTCGCTCCCTACCAGGCATATCCGGCGCGCGACGGCTACTTCGTGGTGGCGGTAGGCAACGACACGTTGTGGCAGCACCTGTGCGAGGCCCTGGAGCGTCCGGACCTCGCGGCCGACCCGCGGTTTCTTCGCAACCGCAACCGGATCGAACACCGTGAGGCCCTCGAGGAGGTCCTCACCGAGGCGTTCGGGTCGAACACCGTCGAGCACTGGTGCCGGCTGCTCGAGACGCACGCCGTGCCGGTCTCGCCGATTCGCCACCTCGACGAGATCTACCAGGACCCGCACACCGCGGCGATCGGCATGATCGGCACCGTCGACCACGAATCTGGGCCGCTCGAACAGATCGCGTTCCCGGTCAATTTCGGGGGTGCGCGGCCCCCGCTGAGGTCGGCACCGCCCGCCCACGGACAGCACACGGACGAGGTACTGACGAAGTACCGAGAGGTGCCGGCGGTGCGGTGATGAGGCCGGTCCGCCGGCGGCACCGTGGCAGCCGGTCCCACCCGCAGGCGTGCGACCTGGGCCCCTGGCAGCCGCGACGGGCAGAGCACAACCGTTCCAGCACGAGAACTTCGGAGAAGACATGACCCACCCCCAGCCGCTGTCCCAGCTCTTCGCGCTCGACGCCCTGCTCGAGCCGGAGGAGATCGCCATCCGCGACACCGTCCGCAAGTTCGGCAACGAGCGCATCCGCCCGCACGTGGCCGGGTGGTTCGAGGACGCGAAGCTCCCGGCCCGCGAGCTCGCCGAGGAACTCGGGCAGCTCGGCGTGCTGGGCATGCACCTCGACGGCTACGGCTGCGCCGGGATGAGCGCCACCGCCTACGGCCTGGCCTGCCTCGAACTCGAGGCCGTCGACTCCGGCATCCGCAGCCTGGTCTCCGTGCAGGGCTCGCTGGCGATGTTCTCCATCCACCACTGGGGCAGCGAGGAACACAAGCAGCAGTGGCTGCCCCGCATGGCCGCCGGCGAGGCCATCGGCTGCTTCGGCCTGACCGAACCGGACTTCGGGTCCAACCCCGCCGGGATGCGCACCCACGCCAAACGCGACGGCGACGACTGGATTCTCCACGGCACCAAGATGTGGATCACCAACGGCTCGATCGCCGACGTCGCCGTCGTGTGGGCGCAGACCGACCTCGACGACGGCGCCCGCGGCATCCGCGGCTTCGTCGTCCCCACCGACACCGCCGGCTTCTCCGCCCCGCAGATCCACGCCAAGCTGTCGCTGCGCGCCTCGGTCACCTCCGAACTCGTCCTCGACGGCGTGCGCCTGCCCGCCTCGGCGATGCTGCCGAAGGCGCAGGGGCTGCGCGGGCCGCTCACCGCGCTCGGCGAGGCCCGGTTCGGCATCGTGTTCGGGGCGATCGGCGCGGCCCGCGACTGCCTCGAGACCGCGATCGACTACGCGCAGTCCCGGGAGGTGTTCGACAAGCCGCTCGCCGGCTACCAGCTCACCCAGGCCAAGCTCGCCGACATGGCGCTCGAGGTCGGCAAGGGGCATCTGCTGGCCTACCACCTCGGCCGCATCAAGGACCGCGGCGAGATCACCCCCGCGCAGGTCAGCGTCGGCAAGCTCAACAACGTCCGGGAGGCCATCGCGATCGCCCGCCAGTGCCGCACCGTCCTCGGTGCCAACGGCATCACGGGCGAGTACCCGGTCCTGCGGCACGCCAACAACCTCGAATCGGTGCTGACCTACGAGGGCACCTCCGAGGTGCACCAGCTGACCATCGGCCAGGCCCTGACCGGCGAGGCCGCCTTCCGGTGACCTGCGTCGTCGCGGGACCACCGGCTGAACGATGATGAGCAGATGATCGAGACACCTGTGATCGTGGGCATCGTGTCCATCTGCATCGGATTCGTGCTCTTCGTGCTCGCCGCGAGCGGAACCCGCGGCGGATGGAACCGGAAGCTGACGATCACGCTGTTCGTCCTGTCGGTCCTGTTCCTGACCCTCGTCCCGGTGACCGGCGCGGTCTTCTTCGCCACCTGATCGCTATCGAGGACCGAAGTCGTCCGCAATCCTCCCTACTGTCGTCGTAGCAGGAGAATCGACCTCACGAAGGGCGGACACCAGATGACCGAGCGGACCGGGGAACGCGCCGACATCCTCGACATCCTGGCAGAACAGCGGAAGACGTTTCTGATCACCCTCCGCAACCTCGACGACGAGCAGGCCCGCACCCGCAGCACCGTCAGCGAGTTGACCCTGGGTGGGTTGCTCAGGCACGTCGCGACCACCGAACAGCACTGGATCGACACCATCCGCACGCTCGACGACACCGCCGAGTTCGACCTGGAGTCCGCGATGGAGCAGTACTTCATGCGCGACGACGACACCGTCGCCGGACTGCTCGAACGGTACGAGGCGATCGCAAAGGAGACGGAGACGTTCGTCGCCGGCCTCGAGGACCTCGACCTGCAGGTGCCGCTGCCGACCGCACCGTGGGCCCCGGAGCGACAGTGGTGGAGCGCCCGGAAGGTGCTGCTGCACATCATCCGGGAGACCGCCCACCACAGCGGCCACGCCGACATCATCCGCGAATCCCTCGACGGCGCGAACACCACCAGGCAGCAGGGCGCCGACGCGGGGATGACCTTCGATTAGCCGGGTCGTCGCGCGCCGCGGTGCTTCCTGCGCGCGTTCTCACGCGCGCAGGAAGCACTTTCGGGCGCGGGGTCGCCGCCGAATCGCGGCGATCGGCGACACGCGGTCGGATGTCCTTGGTGCTCGCGGTTTCCGGGAGCAGTATCGGCCCATGTCGGCACTCTGGGACGAAGACGGCCGCGTCGCCTGGGAACTGCACGCGTCCGGGTGGGACTGGGAACAGATCGGTCGTGAACTCGCGTGCCCCGAGCACATCGCCCGTGAAATGTGCGAGAGACACGGCGCCGTGCTCGCGGAGCAGGCGCAGCAGGACCATCCGACGCTGTTCGACCTGCCCTGACATGACGGGCACCCGCACTCGCATCTGCCGAGTGCGGGTGCCCGTGATCGTCAGTGGGCGGTCGCGACCTCCGCCCCGATGCCGGTCTCGGCGCGCACGAGCATCTCCGCGAACTTCTCGTCCTCGTGTGCGGTGCGCCCGCGCCGCTTCTCACCGATCAGCGAACCGGCGACACACGCGGCCAGGCCGAGCGGCATGGTGACGATCACCGGCAGTTGGATCGTCAGGGGTGCCGGCCCGCTGCCGAGCCACAGCGCCTCGGTGAACATGAGGCTGACGACGGTCGAGATCAGGCCGGTGAGGATTCCCCACACGGCGCCGGTGCTGTTGAAGCGCCGCCAGTTCAGGCTGAGCACCAGCGACGGCAGGTGGGCGCTGCCGGCCACCATGAACGCCATGCCCATGAAGTAGGTGATGTTGGTGTCGTCGCCGATCAGCATGGTCAGCCCGATCGCGAGGGCACTGAATGCGACGGCACCGAACCGGGCGACGCGGGCCTGCGCATTCTCCTCGCGGGTGCGGGCCGCGACGTCGAGTTCGTCCACCGGCGGCGTGCGGGTCAGCGCCGGCCAGATGTCGCGGGCGAAGGTGCCCGCGGCGGAGATCACCACGCCGGCGACGACGGCGACGATGCTCGCGAAGGCCACCGCCGCGACCATCGCGAGGGCGATCGAGCCGCCGATCGTGCCCACGCCCCCACCGAGTTCGGTGACGAGCACGGGCGCCGCGAGGTTGCCCCCGGCACCGATGCGATCGGCGCCCCCGTCGCCCAGCAGTGCGGCGGCGCCGAAGCCCATCACGATGACGATCAGGTAGAACATGCTGCACAGCGCGACGGTCCAGCCCAGCGAGCGTCGTGCGGTGCTCGCCTCGGGGACGGTGAAGAAGCGGATCAGGATGTGCGCCATGCCCGCGGTGCCGAGCGCGAACGCCAGCGAGTACGAGACGAGGTTCAGCGCGCTGGTCTGCCCGAAGATCAGGCCGGGGGACAGGACGGCCTCGCCCGCGACCGCGTGATCGGTCGCGGTGTCGAGGACCTTCGGGAAGCTGAACCCGAACTGCGCGAGGATGCCCAGGCCGACGACGATCGCGAGGACCGACAGGATCGTGGACTTGATGACCTGCACCCAGGTGGTGGCGAGCATGCCGCCGACGAAGACGTAGATGCCCATGAGGGTGCCGGCGACGATGACGGACAGCCAGAACGGGATACCGGAGACCGACTCGAGCAGCACCCCGGCCGCGACGAGTTGCGCGAGCAACACGAAGGTGCCGGTGGCGATGGTGCTCAGCGCCACGACGACTCGCACACTGCGTGCCTCGGTGCGGAACACGAGCACATCGGCGAGGGTGTACTTGCCCACGTTGCGCATCTTCTCCGCGAGCAGGAACAGCACGGGCAGGAACGAGATCACCGAGGTGCAGAGGATGACCGCACCGTCGACACCCTTGTAGAAGATCAGGCCGGTGGTGCCGAGGAAGCTTCCGGCCGAGATGAATTCACCGGCGATCGCGAAACCGTTCTGCCAGCTCGAGATCGAGCGGCCGGCGGCGAAGAATCCGTCGGCGCTGCGGGCCCGCCGGGACACGGCGAACGTGACCCACAGGGTCAGCGAGATCACCGCCGCGCAGATCGCGATGGCGAGGTAGTCGGCGTCGCCGGTCATGCCGCACGCTCCTGGTTCTCGAGGACGGCCGCGACGGCCGCGTCGGCGGCGGGCTGGATGTAGGTGCGGGTGAGCCGGAAGTAGGCGTAGACGAGGACCCACGTCCCGGCGAACTGGGAGAACACGACCCACAGCGAGAGGGGGACTCCGAGCAGTTCGGTCTCGCCGAGGAAGTGGGGGAAGTAGGCGAAGCCGACGAGGAAGGACGCGAAGAGGGCGATGGCGAGGCCGCCGAGGGAGTTGGTGACGGTGCGCCGACGGCGGCGCAGTTCGACGACCTCGGGCAGGGCGAGCATCGCGCTCCAGGTCGGTTGCGTGCGCAGTTCGGTCACGGTCGCACCGCCGCACGCCGCGCCGTCTCGAGCGCGAACAGGTTCTCGTCCCAGCCCTGTTCGAGGGGGCCGAAGAAGTGGAAGCGGACCTGCTTGACGCGGTAGCGCCAGCGGCCGTCGACCTTGACCACCTCGTCGGTGTAGCGCCCGGCGGCGATCGCGGGGGTGCCGTCGGTGACGCAGGGCTGCCACAGGAACGACCGCACGGTGGCGCGGTCGCCGTCGAGGTCGATTTCCATGTTCGTGATGAAGTGCCAGAACGTCGTGAGTCCGCCGGCGGCGAGGCCGGCGAAGAACTCGCGCATCTCGGCCTTGCCGCGGGGACGGGACAGGCCGTCGAACTCGCCGTCGTCGGTGAACAGGTCCATCAGGGCGTCCCAGTCGCCGTCGTCGAGATGGCGACAGTAGCGGGCGTCGAGCGAGCGGATCGCCTCGAGGTCCTCGAGGCGGGCGATCCGCTCGGCGAGCGTGATGTCGGGGAGGGTGGTCACAGCGCGTCCTTCGATGAAGTGGTTAACGCATGTTCATGTGAGGTGGACCATAAATGGAGCGCAATGGCAGCGTCAAGACGGACTTCTTGCTGGTCCCGACCCGGGCCTCTACCCTGCACCTCATGAACACTCGATCGGGCACGGCCCTGGTGGGCGTCCGCGACCGGATCCTCGACGCGGCGCTCGACGAGTTCTTCGCGGCCGGTTTCCACGGCGCGACGATGCGTACGATCGCCAATCGTGCTGGTTGCAGCGCCGCCAACGTCTACAACCACTTCGAGAACAAGTCGGAACTGCTCGTCGAGATCCTCCGCGCGGCCAGCGACGAGCAGTTCACCGCCACGCGTACCGCCCTGCGCAAGGCCGGTCCCGATCCCGCCGAGCAATGGCGCACGGCCGTGGTGGCGCATGCGCTGTTCACCGCCCGCAACCCGCGCGAGTGCCTGGTGGCGAACACCGAGCTGCGGTACCTGGGGGAGGTGGACCGCAAGCGGGTCGTGGGCTCGCGCGACGCCCAGGAGCAGCTGTTCGTCGACATTGCGGAAAAAGGCGTTGAACTGGGCATATTCGAGGTCCCGCACGTGCACCAGGCGGTGACCGCCGTCCTGACGATGTGTGCCGGGATCCCGCTGTGGTTCCGGCCCGACGGACCGCTGAGCGCTACCGAGGTGGCCGGCGACTACGGCCGCTACGCCCTCAATCTGCTCGGCTACCGCCCGTCCTGAACCGGCCGTTGACGTGTGGGCGGCGTCATGCTCTACTGGGTGAACAAGCGTTAATGACCAGATACTGGTTCATCGAGGGAGTCCCCAATGACCCACCGGCCGTCGCAGCCGCGCACCGACACCCCGCGGTACCTCACCGAAGAGCGCCTCGCCATCCGCGACCTCGCCCGCGACTTCGCCATGACGAAGGTGCTGCCCGTCGCCAACGAACTCGACCCGGTCCAGGGCACCATCCCCGACTCGCTGAAGAAGGAGATGGCCGAGATCGGGTTCTTCGGCATCATGATCCCCGAGGAGCACGGCGGCCTCGGCCTCGGCGTGTTCGAGTACTGCCTGGTGGCCGAGGAACTGTCCCGGGCCTGGATGAGCGTGTCGGGGCTGCTCGCCCGCGGTAACGGCATGGGCGGCGGCTTCACCCCCGCGCAGGAGGCCGCCCTGCTGCCGAAGGTGGCCCGCGGCGAATACCTCGGCGCGTACGCACTGTCCGAGGCGGAGGCCGGCTCCGACGTCGCCAACATCTCCTGCCGGGCCGTCCGCGACGGCGACGAATGGGTCGTCAACGGCACGAAGATGTGGTGTACCTACGCCGACGAGGCCGACTACCTCGTGCTGTTCGCCCGCACCGATCCGCGCAAGGATCCGGCCAAGCCGCACCGGGGAATCAGCGCGTTCCTCGTCGAGAAGCAGCGCGGCGTCTTCCCGGAGGGGATCTCGGGCACCAAGGTCCGCAAGATCGGCTACTTCGGCTGGAGCACTTGGGAACTGTCGTTCGACAACTTCCGCATCCCCGCCGACAAGATGCTCGGCGAGGAAGGAAAGGGCTTCTACCTCGCCGTCTCCGGGCTCGAGGTCGGCCGGGCCCACACCGCCGCCCGCGCGATCGGCCTTGCCCGCGCAGCCCTCGAGGACTCGATCGCCTACGTGCACACCCGGCGCCAGTTCGGCCGTCCCATCGGCGACTTCCAGCACCTGCGGTTCAAGATCGCGAAGATGGCAGCCGACATCGAGGCGGCGCGCCAGCTCATGTACTCCGTCGCCACCGACATCGACACCGGACGCCGCTGCTCGCTCGAGGCGTCGATGTGCAAGCTCGTCGCCACAGAGATGGCCGAGCAGGTCACCAGCGAGGCGGTGCAGATCCACGGCGGCGCCGGCTACACCACGGACTTCCAGGTCGAACGACATTGGCGCGACGCCCGCCTGACGAAGATCTTCGAAGGCACCAGCGAGATCCAGATGCGCATCATCTCCGACGAGCTGCTCGGAAGGCCGGAAACCGCATGAGCACCATCGTGACCACCTCGCACACCGTCCGCGTCGGCGATCGCGCCGCCAGCCCCGTCCGGATGGCCTCCGAGCTGCTTTGCGAGTCCGGAATCGTCCTTCCCACCGGCACGTTCGCCCTCGGCACCGTGGCCGCCGAGCTGCTCACCGCGCGCGTGCCGGCCGCGCACCGCACGGGGTTGCGCTGGACGGCGATCGCACCGGTCACGGCGGTGGACCGGATCCGGTCGGAGGCCGTCGTCACCCGCGTCGCGGGCACCACCGCCGAGCGGTTCGTCCGCGTGCTCGACGCCACCGGCGCCGTCCGCGAGGAGGGGACCGAGACCTGGCAGCTCGACTCGCCCGCCGCGACCGCCACCGAACTCGAGTTCTGCACCCCCGCGTGGGGAGAGTTGTTGCGCGACAGCCTCACCGAGGATCCGGCCTTCGCGTCGTCGCTGGCCACCTGGGACGGCACCGTCGGCCTGCGCAGCGGCGACCGCGAGGTGCACCTGCGGATCTACCGTGGCCGAATCGTCGACGTCACCCGCCGCACCCCGCACGGAGCCACCTTCACGTTCGTCGCACCGGACCACCTGTGGGCCGACCTGATCCTCGGTGAGCGCGACGACTTCATGCGCCGCGCGATCGGTGGCGAATTCTCCGCCACCGGAGACGGATACGAGTACCTCCGGCTCACCAAGCCGCTGAACCTGATCATCGGCCACGCCCGTGCCGTCGCGAGAAAGGCCCGCTCATGATCGAGGCCCGCTACCTGGACATCGACGGAGCCCTCGGATTCGTCGAAATCGTCACCCCCCACGGGACTCCCGCCGCCGACCCGCTGCCCACCGTGCTGTGCCTCCACACCGCCGGCCAGAGCGGGGTGCAGTGGCGGCACGTCGCCCGTGACCTCGCCGTCCGCGGCTACCGCGTCCTCGTACCCGACCTGCCCGGCCACGGCCGCTCCGAACCGGCCCCGGCCGGACCGGTCACCAGCCTCACCACCTACGGCGACTGGCTCGGCGCCCTCCTCGACGCGCTCGACGTGCACCGGCCGTACGTGCTCGGCTGCTCCATCGGCGGCAAGCTGACCCTCGAACTCGCCACCCGGCCGGACCGGCCGCTCGCCGGCGCCGTCGCGATGGAGGCCGAGGCCGCTCCGGGCCGGGTCAACGTCGCCGGCTTGCGGCGCGAACTCGAGGACGTCGCCGGGCCGTCGCGTGCCGAACGCACCTACCTCGGCACCCTCGCCTCCGTCGGGCGTTCGGTATCCGCCGACACGGCGCACCGGATCGCCCTCATGCACAAGCGGGAGGACCCGGAGATCTCCTCGTCCGACCTCATCGGCTGGGGCACCCACGACGTCCGCGACCGCCTGTCGCAGTTGACCTGCCCCCTGCACCTCGTCGTCGGATCGGACGACCCGTGGCTCGAGGCGGACGCCGTCGCGGACCTCGCCGAACGGATCAACGAGATCTCTCCCGGACGCGCCCGGTTCACCCGGCTCGAGGGCATCGGTCACTACCCGATGGAGGAGGTCGACGACTTCGCCGGCCTCGCCGATTCGTGGCTGACCGACCTGCGAGCCGCCACCGCGGAGGTGCTGTCGTGACCGCCACGACCACCGCGGGGCTCACCACCTTCCTCGACGACCTCGTCGCCGCAGATCCGGACGCCGTGGCCACCTACGACGCCGCCGACGGCCGGCTGCTGCCCTGCAGCCGGGCCGAGCTGCGCCGCCGCGCACAGGCACTGCGGTCCGAACTCGAGGCCGTCGGCGTCGAACGCGGCCGGTGCGTCGCCGTCCTGCTCCCCAACTGGTCCGACGCGCTCGTCTGGCAGTTCGCGGCCGCCGCGCTCGGTGCCCACGTCATCGGGGTCAACACCCGCTACAACACCGGGGAGGTGGCCCACATCCTCACGGCCGCGCGGCCCGCGGTCGTCGCTGTCGCGGCGGGCTTCCACGGGCTCGACCTGTTCGGCACCCTGCGCGACGCGGCGGGCACCGCGACGGTGCCGCCCCCCGCGGTCGCCGTCGTGGGCGGCCCCGGCACCGACGCCGGCGATCCCACGGGGTTCGATCTCGGCGCGGGCTGCTGGTGGGCGGGCAGCGGCGACACCCGGGGGGTGCGCGCGCCGGACACCCCGGACACCGCCCTATCCACCCCAGCCGGGGCGGAGGACGATCCGGCGGATCCGCTGGCCGTCGCGTTCACCACCTCCGGCTCCACCGGCACCCCGAAGCTCGCGGCGCACCGGGACTCCGCGGTGGTGCGGCATGCCCGCGCGGACGCCGCGGTCATGCGGGTCGTCCCCGGCGACGTCGCGCTGTGCGTGCTGCCGGTGTCCGGCGTGTTCGGCTACAGCACCGCGATGGCCGCCCTCGCCGGGGGCGCCACGCTCCTCATGGAACCGGTCTTCGACGCGGCGGCGACGCTGCGCCGCATGGAGCACCTGCACGTCACGCACGTGGTGGGCGGGGACGACCTGTTCGGGCGCCTGTACGACACGTGGCGCGGCGAGGTGCGCGCCGACCTGTCCGCGCTGAAGTGGCTCGGCATCGCCGACTTCCTCGGCCGTTCCCACGAGATCGCCCGCTGGGCCCGTGACGAGTTCGCCGCCCACACCTCGGGGGTGTTCGGCTCGTCCGAGGTGTTCGCGCTGACCCTGCTCTGGTCGGACGACGACCCGGAGGCGGTGCGCTGGAACGGCGGCGGCCGGCCGGTCGATCCGGCGATCCGGGTGCGTATCGCCGACCCGCTCGACGACCGGGTGCTTCCGGACGGCGAGCAGGGCGAGCTGCAACTGCGTGGCCCCAACGTCGTCGACGCGTACCTCGGCAACCCGGACGCCGCCGCGCGCGCGTTCACCGCCGACGGCTGGTTCCGCAGCGGCGATCTCGCCGTCGCGACCGGCGACGGAGGCTACACCTACGTGTGCCGGATGGGAGACGTGCTGCGGCTGCGGGGATTTCTCGTGGACCCCGCCGAGATCGAACACCGGCTGGCCGAGCACCCCGGGGTGCGGACGGCCAAGGTCGTCGGCATCACCGGCGACGGCGGCTACACCCGAGCCGTGGGCTTCGTCGTCCCCACCGGCGACGACCCGACCGACTTCGATGCGGCGTCGCTGAAGGCCTGGTGTGCCGAGACGCTTGCCGCGTTCAAGGTGCCCACGGCGATTCACGTCATCGAGGCGATGCCCACGACGGTGGGCGGCAACGGCACCAAGATCCGTGCCGTGGAACTGCGCGAGTGGGCGCAGGACTGGACCGACCGGGAAAGGGACTTCCGACATGACCACAACTGATGCGACCGCCGGCGACGTGGTGATCTGCGAGCCCCTGCGCACGCCCGTCGGCCGGTACGGCGGGGTGTTCGTCGACGTCCCCGCCACCGACCTCGCCGCCCGGGTGATCTCGGAGCTGCTGTCCCGCACCGGGATCGACCCGGAGTCGGTGGACGACGTGATCTTCGGCCAGTGCTACCCCAACGGGGAGGCCCCCGCGATCGGCCGCGTCGCCGCGCTCGACGCGGGCCTGCCGGTGACGGTGCCGGGCCTGCAACTCGACCGGCGGTGTGGCTCCGGGCTGCAGGCCGTGCTCGACGCCGCGATGCGCGTGCAGACGGGCGTGGCCGACGTCGTGATCGCCGGCGGCGTCGAATCCATGAGCCGCGCCGAGTACTACACCGAATCGATGCGGTGGGGCGCCAAGGGCGCGCCGGCCGCGCTGCACGACCGGCTCGCCCGTGGCCGCGTCACCGCCGGTGGGCGCAACCATCCCGTCCCGGGCGGGATGCTCGAGACCGCGGAGAACCTGCGCCGCAAGTACGGGATCGGTCGTCGCGAACAGGACGAGCTGGCGGTCGAGTCGCACCGGCGTGCGGTGGCGGCGATCGATTCCGGGGTGTTCGCGGAGGAGATCGTGCCGGTGTCGGTGCCTCAGCGCAGGGGCGACGACCGCGTCGTCGACCGGGACGAGCACCCGCGGGCCGACACCACCGTCGACACCCTCGCGAAGCTGCGGCCGATCATGGCGGCACAGGACCCGGAGGCGACGGTGACCGCCGGCAACGCCAGCGGTCAGAACGACGGTGCCGCAGCATGTCTCGTCACGACCCGCGCCCACGCGGAGCGGCTCGGTCTGCGACCGCTGGGCCGGCTGGTCACGTGGGCGGTGGCCGGCGTCGCCCCGGCGGAGATGGGCATCGGACCGGTGCCCTCGACGGAGAAGGCTTTGAAGCGGGCCGGTCTCACGCTCGCCGACATCGACCTCGTCGAACTCAACGAGGCGTTCGCCGCCCAGGCGCTCGCGGTGACCCGCGAGTGGGGCTTCACGGCAGCCGATTTCGAGCGGACCAACGTCAACGGCTCGGGGATCTCGCTCGGTCACCCGGTGGGGGCGACCGGCGTGCGCATCCTCGCCACGCTGCTGCGCGAACTCGACCGCCGCGGAGTACGATACGGCCTCGAGACGATGTGCATCGGCGGTGGGCAAGGGTTGACGGCGATCTTCGAGCGGGTCGCATGACGACCCGGCCGCTCGACGGGGTCCGCGTCGTCGACCTGTCCAGCTTCGTCGCCGGCCCGACCGCCGGGCGCATCCTCGCCGAACTCGGCGCGGACGTGATCCGCGTGGACCCGATCGGCGGCGCGGTCGACGGTGGTCGCTGGCCCCTCGCGGAGTCGGGAGCCAGCCTGTACTGGACGGGCCTGAACCAGGCCAAGCGGTCCGTCGCGGTGGATCTGCGCAGCGACGACGGCCGCGCCGTCGTCACCGACCTGATCGCCGAGGCGGGCATCGTGCTCGAGAACGCGGCTCGCGCGTCCTGGCTCGCACACGACGTGCTCACCGCGCGCCGGCCCGACCTGATCCACCTGCACATCGCCGGCAACGCCGACGGCTCGCCCGCCGTGGACTACACCGTCAACGCCGCGGTCGGCCTGCCCCTGATGACCGGACCCGTCGATGGGACCGTCCCGGTGAACCACGTGCTACCGGCCTGGGACCTGCTCACCGGGGTGCATGCGGCCCTGGGCATCGTCGCCGCGCTGCGGCGGCGCGACCGCACGGGCGAGGGCGCCTACCTCGAACTCGCCCTCGAGGACGTCGCCGTGTCCGCGGTCGCGAGCATGGGCTGGCTGGCCGAGGCGGAGGACCGCGGGGCCGGCCGGGAGCGGCAGGGCAACGCGCTCTACGGCAGCTACGGGTCGGATTTCGCCACCGCCGACGGCCGTGCCGTGATGGTCGTCGGCCTCACCGCCGCCCAGTGGCGGGGGCTCGTCGAGGTCACCGGCACCGCCGAGGTGTTCGCGGCGCTCGAGCGGCATCGCGGGCTCCGATTCGCCGACGAGGGCGACCGCTACGCCGCGCGGGACGAGATCACCGCGATCCTGCGTCCGTGGTTCGCGGCGCGCACGCTCGCCGAGATCGAGAAGGAACTGTCCGGCAGCCGGGTGCTGTGGGCGCCGTACCGGACCATGGACGAGGTGGCCGCCCGCGAGTATGCCGTCATCGAGCGCGTCGAACAGCCCGGCGTCGGTGCGGTACCGACGGCGCGCTCCCCGTTGCGCTGGGACGGGACGTACACCGGGGCGCGCCCGGCGCCGAGCCACGGCCAGCACACCCGCGAGGTGCTCGCGGAACTCGGGCTGGGAGCCGGCAGCATCGACGCGCTCCTGGATGCCCAGGCGGGGACGCCGGCGCCGTCGGCCCGGCCCGACGGGGCGTAGCACCACGCCCGCGAACACGGTGTCATTTCTCCTCGGCGAAGCCCCCGAAGAACAGCGCGACGAGCAGGTCGGTGAACTCGTCCGTCGTGTAGTCGTCGCGTCCCGGCCAGTGCATGCTCGCCCACAGCGTGTCCCGCACGGTGCGGTAGAAGACCTCGGCGGGAATGTCGGAGCGGAAGCTGCCGTCGGCGACGCCGGCGGCGAGGGCGGTGAGCCAGTAGTCGCGCACCGTGCGTGACGGCGCGTCGACGACGTCGAGCAGGCCGTTGTCGCGCAGGTACTGCCGGTTCTGCTGGTAGATCGCGGTCGGGTGGGGATGTTCCTCGATCACGGCGAGAGTTTGCCGAATCAGGCCGCGCACCGTCTCGCGGGCACTCGTCGATGTCTCCACCACGCGCCGGAAGCGCTGGTCGATGTCGGCCATGAAGCCGCTGAGGATCTCGGCGACGATCGCATTCTTCGATGTGAAGAAGTGGTACAGGCTGCCGGAGAACACTCCCGCGCGTTCGCCGATGTCGCGGACCGTGGTGGGGGCGATCCCCTTGGTTGCGAAGAGTTCGGCCGCGAGCCGCATGATCTCGTCGCGTCGGTCCGACGTCATGGCCACTTCTCCTTCCGTTTCGCCCGTTCGGTTCGAGTTTTCTGCCGTCCGTTCCAACTGAGTGGGAACGGGCAGTTCCGGCGGGGCACCCGCGCCTACCGTACTGCACCAAGCGCTTGCTCAAGAAAGGTGGTGCGGACGTGCCGACGCTGGAACAGGAGTTGGAACGGGAGTTCGAACAGTACGTCGGGCGGGAGGCCGAGCCCGCCCGGGTGGCCCGGTACGCCGTCGACGAGGCGATGATCCGGAACTGGGCCGAGGCCCACGACGACTACAACCCCGTCTACGTCGACCGGGACGCGGCCCGCGCCACCGGACGACCGGGCGTGGTGTGCCCGCCCGCGATGATCTCGACGTGGGTGATGGCCGGCTACCGGCGCTGGCGTGAGGTGCAGCGGCTGCGCGCCGAAGGGCGGACCGAGGACTTCGCCTACTCCGAACTGATGACACTGCTGGACCGGCACGGCTTCACCTCCGTGGTCGCCACCAATGTCGAGCAGGACTACCACCGCGAACTCGTCCCGGGCGACCACGTCACCGCGCACTTCACCATCGAGTCGATCTCCCCGGTCAAACGCACCGGCCTGGGCCGCGGCTGCTTCGTCACCCTGCACAAGCGCTACGAGAACCAGCACGGCGAACTGCTCGTCGAGGAGCGATTCCGGTTGCTCCGCTTCGACCCGAACACCACCGAGGAGGCGTGATGACGGCCGTTCCCAGGCTGACTGTCACCCAGGACAACGAATTCTGGTTCGCCGCCGCCCGCGAGGGCCGGCTCGAGATCCAGCGCTGCAGCGACTGCGGCGCACTCCGGCATCCGCCGGGACCGGCGTGCCCGAAATGCCGTTCCTTCAAGTGGGACACCGTCGAGTCGTCGCGGCGGGGCACCCTGCACAGCTGGACCGTGATCCACCACCCGAAGGACCCGTCCTTCGACTATCCCCTCGCGGTCGGGCTGATCGACCTCGAGGAGGGCATCCGGATCGTCGCCGACATCGCTGGGGTCGAGCACGACCGGCTGCGGATCGGCATGGAGCTCGAGGTCGGCTTCGCCGAGCACGCACACGGCGAGATCCTGCCGCAGCTGCGCCTGCCGGGCGGAGGTGCCGCATGAGCCTGCCGGCCGTGTCCGTCGGCACCGAACTGCCGGTACTGGACCTACCGCTCGATCGCAGCACCATCGTCGCCACCGCGATCGCCTCCCAGGATTTCGAGGACGTGCACCACGATCCGGGCGCAGCCGAAAAGCGCGGCACGCCCGACATCTTCATGAGCATCAACTCGACGAACGGATTCGTCGACCGGTACATCACCGACTGGGCCGGGCCGACCGCCCGCATCCGCCGCGTCGCACTGCGGCTGGGCGTCCCCAACTTTCCCGGCGACACCATGCGTCTGACCGGGACGGTGACCCGCGTCGACGCCGGTGCCGTCACCGTCGAGGTGCTCGGCCGCAACGCCCGAGGAACGCACGTGACCGCCGAGGTCACCGTCGCACCGTACGAAGGACAGACACGATGAGCGGCAGGACAATTCCCGGCGGGGGCTTCGCCCGCAAGGCAGCGATCGCCGGTATCGGCGCCACCGAGTTCTCCAAGAACTCCGGGCGCAGCGAATGGCAGCTGGCCTGCGAGAGCGTGCTCGCCGCACTCGAGGACGCGCAGATCGGCGTCGAGGAGGTGGACGGCTTCGCGCTGTTCACGATGGAGACCAACCCGGAGATCGCGGTCGCACGCGCACTCGGCATCCCCGAATTGAAGTTCTTCAGCCGCATCCCGCACGGTGGCGGTGGCGCGTGCGCACCCGTGCAGCAGGCCGCGCTCGCCGTCGCGAGCGGCGTCGCCGACGTCGTGGTCGTCTACCGGGCCTTCAACGAACGCTCCGGCACCCGGTTCGGCGCCGGGCCGCCGCCGTTCGCCTACACGGCCAACACCGACCAGGAATACCGCAACTGGATCAACCCCTACGGGCTGCTCACTCCCGCCCAGCAGGAGGCGTTCCTCGCCCGGCGCTACATGCACAAGTACGGTGCGACCAGCGCCGACTTCGGCCGCATCTCCGTGCTCTCGCGCAAGCATGCCGCCGTCAACCCCAGGGCCTGGTTCTACGAGCGGCCCATCACCCTCGACGACCACCAGAACTCCCGGATGATCGCCGATCCGTTGCGGCTCCTCGACTGCTGCCAGGAGAGCGACGGCGGTCAGGCCCTGGTCATCGTCAGCACCGAGCGGGCCCGCGACCTGCCGCACCCGCCGGCCGTCGTCTCCGCCGCCGCGCAAGGCGTCGGACCCCAGCAGATCTCCATGAGCAGCTACTACCGCGAGGACATCGACGAGATGCCCGAGGTCGAGCTGGTGGCACGGCAGCTGTGGGATCAGGCCGGTATCGATCCGGACGACATCGACGCCGCGATCCTCTACGACGCGTTCACTCCGATGGTGTTGCTGCAACTCGAGGAGTACGGGTTCTGCGGCCGCGGCGAGGCCAAGGACTTCATCGCGGACGGCAACCTCGAACTCGGCGGCCGCCTGCCCGTCAACACCCACGGCGGCCAACTCGGCGAGGGATACATCCACGGCGTCAACGGAATCGCCGAGGGCGTGCGCCTGATCCGCGGCACGTCGGTGAACCAGCCCGGCAAGGACGTGGCGAACGTCCTGGTCACGGGCGGCTCCCCGGTGCCGCACAGCGCACTCGTGCTCTCCACCGACAACTGACCGACCACCCATTCAGAGGAAGTCCGAACATGACCGAACGCATCACCTATGCCCGCGCCACCCACGGCGAGGACGAAATCCGAGCGGTGGTCGACGTCCTGCGCAGCGGCCATCAGGGGCTGCGCATCGGCAAGAACGTCTTCGAGCTCGAACGCCGCATCCCCGAACTGTCCGGGAAGCAGTACGGCGTGATGTGCAACTCCGGATCCTCCGGCCTGTACCTCGCCGTCGAGCTGCTCGACCTGCCGAAGGGCAGCGAGGTCATCACCTCGCCGCTGACCTTCTCCACCGACGTCGCGCCCCTCGTGCGTGCCGGCCTGACACCGGTCTTCGTCGACGTCGAACCGGACACGTTCAATGTCGACGTCGCCAAGATCGAGGCGATGGTCACCGACCGCACCAGCGCCGTGCTCATCCCGAACCTCGCCGGCAACTGCCCCGACTGGGACGCGATCCGGGCCGTCGCCGACCGGCACGGCCTGAAGGTCGTCGAGGACACCTGCGACACCCTCGGCGCACGGCTGCACGGCACCCCCACCGGTGCGCGCGCCGACCTGAGCGTCACCAGTGTCTCCATGGCCCACATCATCACGTGTGCCGGCACCGGCGGCATGGTCATGATGGACGACGAACAGACCCGTGATCGTGCACTTCTGCTGCGCCGCTGGGGACGTCGCTCCGAGCCGAACCTGTTCGGCAACGGCGGTGGCCGTGTCTTCCGGGAGGACCTGGACGGGGTCGACTACGACAACGACTTCATCTTCGATCTGCTGCCGTGGAACTTCGAACCGTCCGAACTCGGCGCCGCCTACGGCGTCGTGCAGCTGAACAAGCTCGCGCAGAACTACGAGCGGCGCCGCAAGACCTTCGCGGAATTCACCGCCGCATACGGTGCCTACCCCGAATTCTTCCGCACGCCGGTCGAAACCGACGGTCTCGACACCGCCTGGCTGTGCTATCCCGTCACGGTCACCGCCGACGCCCCGTTCTCCCGCAGCGACCTGCAGGAGTTCGTCGAAGCGCAGGGCATCGACACGCGAACCGTGTGGAGCGGCAACATCACCCGCCATCCCATGATGGCCGGCGTCGAGCACCGCGTGCCGGACGAAGGCCTGCCCGAGGCCGATGCGGTGTTCGAGCGCGGCATGACGCTCGGCATGAGCCACGGGCTGTCCGACGAGGAAGTCACCCGCGTGACCGACGCGATCCACGCGTTCGCCGCGAAGTGGCGGTGATCGCCGTGTCGTCCCGCTTCACCGGCCGCAGCTCCGACGGTCTCGGCCTCGTCGACGAATTCGGGCTCGGCAACCGACAGTGGACCCGACCGGAGGTACCCGCATGAAACCCGTGATCGTCGACGCCGCACGCACTCCCTTCGGCAAGCGCGACGGCTGGATCTCCGGCCTGCACGCCGCCGAGCTGCTCGGTCTCGCGCAACGCGGCGTGCTCGACCGGCTCGGCCTCGACGCCGCCCTCGTCGAGCAGGCCGTCGGCGGGTGTGTCACCCCGATCGGCGAGCAGTTCGGCAACATCACCCGCACCGCGTGGATGCATGCCGGTCTGCCCTCCCACACCGGGACCACCACCATCGACGCCCAGTGCGGCACCGCGCTGCAGGCGGTGCATCTCGTCGCCGGGCAGATCGCGCTCGGCACCCTCGAGGTCGGCCTGGCGTGCGGCGTGGAACTGATGTCGCGCGTCCCGCTCACCTACAAGGTCGGCACCGGCGCCGGCACCCCGCGACCGGCGTCGTGGTCGGTGGACACCCCCGACCAGTACACCGCGGCCGACCGCATCGCCCGGCACCGCGGCTTCTCCCGTGAGGACCTCGACGCGTTCGGACTGCGGTCGCAGCAGCGGGCGCGCGCGGCCTGGGACGCCGGGTGGTTCGACCGGCAGATCATCCCCGTCGCCGTCCCGGGCGACGACGGCGGCACCACCGTCACCCGGGACCAGGGACTGCGCGAGACCAGCCCGGAGGCGCTCGCGCGGTTGCGTCCCACGATCGAGGGCGGCCTGCACACCGCCGGCACCTCGTCGCAGGTGTCCGACGGGGCGAGCGCCGCAATCCTGATGTCCGAGGACAGGGCACGAGAACTCGGCGCGGCACCGCGGGCCCGGCTGCTCGCGCAGTGCGTCATCGGCGGCGACACCGAGTTCATGCTCGACGGTCCGGTGGCCGCGGCGCAGACGTTGTTCGACCGCACCGGGATGACGGTCGCCGACGTGGACGTGTTCGAGGTCAACGAAGCCTTCGCGGCCGTGCCGATGTCGTTCGCCGAGGTGCTCGAGGTCGACCCGGACGTGCTCAACGTCGGCGGCGGTGCCATCGCCCTCGGTCACCCGGCCGGCGCGACGGGAATCCGGCTGCTGGCCACCGCAATCGACGAGCTCGAACGGCGGGACCGGCAGGTCGCGATGATCGCCATCTGCGCGTCCGCCGCCACCACGTGCATGATCCTGGAACGGATGTAGGTCATGGCCATTGCACTCGACGCCGACCACCGCGACCTCGCCGACGCCGTCGCGGGGCTCGCCCGTCGGCACGCCCCGATCGAGCGCACCCGCGCCGCGTTCGCCGACCTGGCGGCCGGCAAGCGGCCGGAGCTCTGGGATGCGTGCGTCGCGCAGGGTCTGCACGCCCTGCACCTGCCCGAGGAGCACGGCGGCGGTGGGGCGGGACTGCCGGAACTCGCGGTCGTGGCCGAGCAGTTCGGCCGCGCCCTCGTTCCCGGCCCGTGGGTTCCGACCGTGCTGGCCGGGGCGTTGGTCGCCACCCTCCCGCCCGAGGGCCTCGTCGCGGACCTGCTGCGGCGGTTCGCCGAGGGCGCGACCGGCGCCGCCGTCACCACCCCCGGCCTCGTCGCGACCGCGTCGGGACAGGGATGGACGGTCACCGGTGTCTCCGAGCCGGTACTCGGGTTGCCGGGCGCCGACGAGGTGATCGTGCGTGCCACCGCCGACGGCGCGCCCGTGTGGTTCCGGCTCCCACCCACCGCCGGGGAGGTCGAGACCGCCGACGGCGTGGACCTCACCCGATCGGTGGGACGACTGCGACTGTCCGCAGCGGCGATCACACCCGAGCACCTGCTCCCGGCGATCGCCGACGACGACGTGCAGCTGATCGTCAACACCGTGCTCGGCGCCGAGGCCGTCGGAATCGCGGCGTGGGCGCTGGACACCGCCGTCGACCACATCCGTAACCGTCACCAGTTCGGCCGACCCGTGGGCAGCTTCCAGGCCGTGCAGCACAAGGCCGCGATGATGCTGGTGCGCAGCGAGATCGCCCGCGCGGCGGCGTGGGACGCCGCCCGGTCGGTCGGGCAGGACCGGGAGCAGCAGCGTCTCGCGGCAGCGCAGGCGGGGCTGACGGCCGTCCCGGCGGCCGTGGACGTGGCGCTCGAATGCGTCACCCTGCTCGGCGGTATCGGATTCACCTGGGAACACGACGCGCACCTGTACTGGCGACGGGCACTGTCGATCGCCTCCGTCGCCGGCCCGGAGGACGTCTGGGCACGCCGGCTCGGTGAGCTCGCGCTGTCCGGCGAGCGCGACTACTCCTTCGTCGAAGCCGATGCGCTACCGGAGCTGCGTGCGCAGGTCGGTGCCGTCCTCGACAAAGTACTGGCACTGCCGGACGACGCGGTGCGCAGCGACGGCTGGGCGCCGGCACGCGGCGGGGCACGTCGCGCCCGGCTCGCCGAGGCCGGACTCGTCGCGCCGCACTATCCCCGGCCCTGCGGCCTCGCGGCCGGACCGCAGGAACAGGCCGTGATCGCAGACGAATTCGCGCGCCGCGGCCTCGAACTGCCGACCACTGTCATCGGCGAGTGGGCCCTGCCCACCCTGTTGCGGCACGGCACCGAGGACCAGCAGCGGCGGTTCGTCACCCCCACCCTGCGCGGCGAGATCGTCTGGTGCCAGCTGTTCAGCGAGCCGGGCGCCGGCTCGGACCTCGCCGGGCTGTCCACCCGCGCCCGCAAGGTGGCCGGTGGCTGGGTCCTCACCGGGCAGAAGGTGTGGAATTCGATGGCGCACGAGGCGGATTGGGGCATCTGCCTGGCCCGCACCGATCCCGATGCGCCCAAGCACGAGGGCATCTCGTACTTCCTCGTCGACATGCGCAGCGACGGGCTCGACGTGCGACCGCTGCGGCAGGCGACCGGGCGGGCGGAGTTCAACGAGGTGTTCTTCGACGACGTCTTCGTCCCCGACGACTGCCTGGTCTCGGAACCGGGGCAGGGCTGGCGCCTCGCGGTGACCACCCTCGCCAACGAACGGCTCAGCATGGGCGCACAGCTCGCGCACGGTGCGGCCGCACGGGTGCGCGACGTCGTCGAGTCGGGCCGCTACGCCGCCGCCCGCGACGACGCACTGCGCGTCCTCGGCCGCAACACCGGCCGCGAGATGGCCCTGTCGGCGATGAACCTGCGCAGCGTGCTGCGCCGGTTGTCCGGTCTCGACGCCGGGGCGGAGATCAGCGTGCAGAAGGTCTTCAGTGCCCTCGCCCAACGCGACGGCTCGCGCGGGCTGGTCTCGCTGCTCGGTCCGCTCGGCGCCGCCGACGACGACGGACACATGCTCGACCACCTCGGTCTGCCCGCGGTGCTCTTCGGCGGCGGCACGATCGAGATCCAGCTGAACGTGATCGCCCGTCGCGTGCTGGGACTGCCGCGCTGACACCGACCACACCACATCCACCTGGAGGGGCTATGCACCCGGAACTGTCCGACGATTCACGTCGGCTCCGCACCGAACTACGCAACTACTTCGCCGAGATCATCGACGACGACGACCGGCGCGCCCTCGTCGACCAGACCGAGGGCGGACCCGTGTTCGACCGCATCCTGCGACGGATGGGCCGCGACGGGTGGCTCGGTCTCGGCTGGCCCACCGAATACGGCGGGCGGGGAGAGGATCCCGAGGCCCTGTACGTGTTCTACGACGAGGTGATCCGCGCCGGCGCACCGCTGTCGCTGGTCACGCTCAACACCGTCGCGCCGGCGCTGATGAAGCACGGGACCCAGGCGCAGAAGGACTTCTTCCTGCCGCCGATCCTGGCCGGTGAACTCATCTTCGCCATCGGCTACACCGAACCGAACGCGGGCACCGACCTCGCCTCGCTGCAGACCCGCGCCCGCATCGAGGGCGACGAACTGGTCATCAACGGCAACAAGATCTTCACCAGCGCCGGCGTCTACGCGGACTGGATCTGGCTGGCCGTCCGCACCGACCCGGACGCGCCGCGGCACCAGGGCATCTCGGTGGTGCTGGTACCGACGTCGGCGCCCGGGTTCTCGGTGACCGAGATCCACACCGTCGGTGGCATCAGCACCTCCGCCACCTACTACGACGACGTCCGCGTGCCGCTGACCAACGTCGTGGGCGAGCTGAACCAGGGCTGGGGCCTGATCACCAACCAACTCAACCACGAGCGGGTCGCGCTCGCGGCCCGCGGTGGCATCGCGAACGAGCTGTACGACGCCGTGCTCGCCTGGGCGCAGTCCGAGCCCCTGGGCGCCGGGACCGTCTACGACCTGCCCTGGGTGCGCACGAATCTGGCGGAGACGTACGCACTGCTCAGCGCCGCCGATCTCGTCAACCTCCGGCTCGTCGCGGACGTCGCCGCGAACACGCTCGGCGGCGGAGACTCCGCCGCTGCCAAGATCTTCGGGACGGAGGCGGTCGTCACCGCCTACGGCAAGATGCAGGAGATCCTCGGCGTCCGTGGCCTGCTGCGGCCCGGCAGCCCCGGAGCCGTCGTCGAGGGACGCGTCGAAACCCTGGCGCGCAGAGCCCAGAACAACACCTTCGGCGGCGGCACCAACGAAGTGATGCGCGAGATCGTCGCCGCCAAGTGCCTCGGCATGACGCTCGCCGCCCGTCGCCGCACCGACGCCCCCACCAGCACGAGGAGCTGACATGGATTTCGAACTCGACGAGGACCTGACGAGTGTGCAGGACCTGGCGTCCCAGCTCTTCCGGCAGCTCGCGCCGGTCGAGCGGGTCGTCGAGGTGGAGAAGAACGAGGGCGGCTTCGACGCGAAGCTGTGGAGCGCCCTGGCCGACGCCGGTCTGCTCGGCATCGCGGTGCCGGAGGAGTCCGGTGGCGCCGGGATGGGTCTGCTCGGCCTGATCACCGTGCTCGAGCAGCAGGGCCGGCACGTGGCGCCGGTGCCGCTGTGGTCGGTGACGGCGGCCGCGTCGGCGATCGTCCGGTTCGGCACGGCCGAGCAGGTCGAACGGCTGGTGCCCGGCATCGTGGACGGCTCCCGACCGATCGTCGCCGCGTTCGACGCACCCTACGGTGAACTCACCTCGTTGTCGGCCGTGAGCAAGGGCGACGACCTGGTCGTCAGCGGAACCGTCGCCGGCGTGCCCGCCGCGGCCGTGGCCGCCGCCACGACCGTTCCGGTCCGGTGCGACGACGGATCGCTCGCCGTCGCAGTGATACCGACCGGGGCGGACGGCGTCACGGTGGAACCGGTCGCCGCCACCGACCGCGGCAGCTTCGCCAACCTCCGGTTCGACGACGTCGTCGTGCCCGCGGCCGATCGTCTGCCGGGCGACGGCGTGGAGACGGTCGCCTGGGTGCGCCGCCGGATCCAGCTCGCGCTCGCCGCGGTGCAGCTGGGCGTGTGCACGCAGGCGCTGCAGACGACGGCCGAATACACCTCGCAGCGAGTCCAGTTCGGTCGGCCGCTGTCGACCAATCAGGCCGTGGCGGTGCGCGCCGCCGACGCCTACCTCGACACCGAGGCGATCCGGCTCACCACCCGGCGGGTGGCGTGGCTGCTCGACGCCGGACGGGAGCAGGAGGCCGAATCCGCGGTCCTCGTCGCCAAATGGTGGGCGTCGCGAGGCGGTCTGCGGGTGGTGCACGCGACGCAGCACCTGCACGGCGGTATCGGAGCGGACGTGGACTACCCGATCCACCGCTACTTCCTGTGGGGACGGCAGCTGTGCTTCAGCCTCGGCGGTGCGGACGCCACCGCGGCCGAGCTGGGCGACGTCCTCGGGTCTGCACCCAGGATCGGGGCACCCGCATGACGCATCCCGGGCGCCCGGCACTCGTCACCGACGCCGGCATCGGCTCGGCGCTCACGCGCCGGATCGCCGGAGAGGACTCCCGATGACCCGCACCATCGATGTGCCCGCGGACCTGCGGGAGGCGTCCGCGGAACTCGTTGCCGCGACCCGCGCGCTGATGCTGGCCGCGGCGACCACGACGGCGGACGCCGACACCGTCCGCGCCGCCCGCGCAACGATCGCCGAACTGGCCGAGACCCTCGGCGTGCGACCGCGCTCGCGGGTGCTGCGTCCCCCGTTCGACGGTCCGTCGCGGTCCCGGGACACGGGTGGGCGCGAGCCGTGGGCGCTGTTCACCCACAACCCGATGGGCATTCCGCTCGAGATCCACTTCGGCGCGGACGAGGCGCGGGCCCGGCTGGTCGCGAACGCCCTGCACGAGGGTCCGCCCGACAGCGTGCACGGCGGGTTCAGCGCTCACCTGCTGGACTGCATGCTCGGCACCCTCATGCAGGCCCGGGGCAGCCGTTCGCTGACGGCGTCGCTCGACCTGCGCTACCTGCGCCGCACGCCGCTCGACGAGCCGCTGGATCTGTATTCGCGGATCGTCGAGACCGAGGGCCGGAAGACCGTCGCCGAGGGCTGGATCGAATGCCGCGGTGAGCGCACGGTCGAGGCGCGGGGAGTGTTCGTCCGCGTCGAGGAATGACCGGTTCCGTCGACCGAACAGTTTGCAGGAAAAGTGAATTCGCGGCGCGCCGGACGACGTCCGGCGCGCCGTCGCGTTCTAGTTCGCGACACCCACACGCGTTCGGTGCGCCAGGCGGGTCCGCGCGGTGGAACCGGAGCGGCCGGGGGTGAGCATCCGCGAGGTGCGGCGTGCGGCGGCCCAGACCATCGGTGCGATGTGGGCGAGTTCGACCGTTCCGCGGCACGCCACCGAGATCGCACCCACGACGCCGTCGGGGCCGACGACCGGTGCGGCGACCGCGCTGATGGACATGGGGCACGAGTGGCCGGGCACGAACGCGAGGCCCTGCCGCTGGCGCACCCGGTTCAGACGGTCGTGCAGTGCCGCCAGATCGGCGCGGGACCGGACGTGCGGCCCGGCCGTCATGAGAGCGTCGACCCGCTCCGGCTCGAGGCCGGCGAGCAGTGCCCGTCCACTGACGGTGCTCTCGGCCGGAAGCCGGGCCGCGACCTGGGAAGGGATGCCCGCGCTGGCCGCGCCCCCGATCCGGTCGAGAAAGTACACGGACGAGCCTTCCAGCACCGTCAGGTGCGCGACCCCGCCGGTGCCGATCTGCAGGTCGTTGAGCATCCCCGCGGCCGCGGCGCGCAGCTGTGAGTAGTCCCGGGGCCGGGCCATCGTCTGCATCCGCAGCCCGGGTCCGTATCCGCGGGAGTCGTGTTCGACCCAGTGGAGGTCGACGAGCTGGGTCAGCAAGCGGAAGACGGTCGAGCGGGGCAGTCCGGTGGCGGCCGTGATCTCCTCGAGGAACATCCGGTCGGGACCGGATGTGAACACGTCGAGGATCTGGGTGAACCGCTCCGCCACGCTGGGGCGCTGCTCACGCGGCATGTCCGACACCGGAATCGAGTCACTACGCATCACAGTCAAGGTCTGACCTCCTTCGGCTCACGTTACCTAGCACTTGCTTGGTGCGCTACGCGGGCCGGCGCGGCGGCGCCGCCGGATGACGATCGGTGCCGTCACGAGAGCTTGGTACGCACGCCGGTGGTGTCCAGGGCTGCGACGCTGCGGGCGGAGAACGTCCGGTCGGCGGGGCGATCGGCGAAGTACCCGGAGACCTGCGCGTCGAGTTCGTCGAGGGTGAAGACCCCGGAGCCGGCGGTGAATCGATTCTCCACCGTCGGGGGAGCCATCAGCGCCACTATGTCGCCGTAGACGACGAAGACCTGACCGTTCACGCGGCTCGCCGCCGGACACGCCAGGTAGGCCACGAAGGTCGCCACCCGCTCGGGGGCCAGGATGTCGACGGCCGATCCGGACGGGTCTTCGTCGAAGACGTGCGCGGTCATCTCCGTGCGCGCCCTCGGCGCGATCGCGTTGGCGGTCACCCCGTACCGGGAAAGTCCGTGCGCGGCTGCCAGGGTGAGAGCGACGATTCCGGACTTGGCGGCGGCGTAGTTCGATTGCCCCGCCCCGCCGAAGAGGAACGCCTCCGAGGTGGTGTTGATCAGCCGCCCGTACACCGGGGCGCCCGACGATTTCGACTCCGTACGCCAGTATCTCGCCGCCGCGGTGGTCAGCGCCGCGTGCCCCTTCAGATGCACGCGGATCACCTCGTCCCACTTCTCCTCGGTCATGTTGACCAGCATCGCGTCGCGGATGATGCCCGCGTTGTTCACCACGACGTCGAGGCTGCCGAACTGTTCGACAGCCGCGTCGACGAGGCGGTCGCCGATCGACCAGGCCCCGACGTCACCTTCGACGGCGATCGCCCTGCCGCCGCGCGCCTCGATCTCGGCGGCGACGGTGTGTGCAGCAGCTCCGATGTCGTTGACGACGACGGCTGCGCCCCGTTCGGCGAGTGCGTGCGCCTCGGCCCGGCCCAGGCCGGACCCGGCTCCCGTCACCACGGCCGTGCGGCCGGTCAGGTCGGTGTCGCTCACAACGTCTCCTCGTTTCGATGGATGCCGGTCCCACGGGCCGGCGCGACGGGTCCGCGCAGGTGCGGACTGTTCCTGCAGCGTGGTCCACCCCGCGGCGACCGATCCTGTCGCTCGGTCAGCAGAATAGAATCAGATTCTTTTTCTGTCGAGGAAGGGATGGGTCCCGCCTCGCCGACCCAGAAGTGGTTCAGCTGCATATTCCATGTATACGACGACGAATAAAAGAACGTGATTCTATTCCGCTGACCGGGACATGGGGCGGGATCGTGCTCGCTCTTCCGACGCTCCCCACGGGTGCTCGACGCCGCTACGGCGACCGATCGGCCCGCCCTCTGTGACCCTGTCGTCGCTGCCGCGGGGCCGCGCTAGTCTGCGCAGGTGAGTTCCGCAGCCGCCGGTGTCCCCATGAGCCCGGACGACATGACCCCCGCACAACTGCGGCGACGCAGCCGGATCACCGAGACCGTCGTCGAGATGCTCGAGGAGACGAGTCCCGACAGCATCCAGATGCGGGACGTGGCCGAGCGTTCCGGGGTGGCGCTCGGCACCCTGTACCGATACTTCCCGGCCAAGCCGCAACTGCTCGCCGCCGCGATGGCGGCCTGGAACGACCGCCTGTCGCAGCGGCTCGCCGCCGAGCGCCGGCGCCGCCCCGACCGCGACGCCCGGGCGGGGGATGTGGTGGAGCGCGTCGTCCGGTTGTACGTGCGGCAGATGAAGGCGTTCCAACGGGGCCCGTACTTCGCCCGCCTGGAGGTCGAGCTGCAGACCTGCAGGGATCCGTTCGTGGTGGAGACACTGGTCGAGCGGTCTGCGGTCAACCGCTCGGCCGTCCTCGAAGCGATGGAGGGAATTCCGGCCGAGCGGGCACGGCTGGCCTCGCTGGCGATCGGCAGCACCATGCTCAATTCGCTGGTCCTGTGGACGACGGATCGCATCAGATTCGCCGAGGCGCTGCGCAACGTCGAGGACGTGTGCCGGCTGGTACTGAGCGATCGTCCCGCCTCGAGCTGAAGGCTGCCCACCGAGGGCGACGGATCACGTTGCGATGCACAGTCTCACGCGTCCGGGCCTGATTGCCTCCGTACCTTCGTCGGGTCTCCGTCACCGCGTGTCTCCGCGGCCGGGGTGCGCCGGTGCTGCATCAGGTGTTCCCCGGCGAAGAGGGCGAAACCCGCAGTGGGGAAGACCGCTCCGAGGACGCACACCGCGAGCCATCCGCCGGTGAGGTAGGCGGCCGTGGACAGCGCGCTGCAGAGGGCGCCGGCCAGGAAGTAGGACGTCATGTACGCGGTGTTGAGGCGGCTGCGGGCGTCGGGCCGCAACGGCTGGATCAGGCTCTGGTTGCTGATGTGCGTTCCCTGGATACCCAGGTCCAGCAGGGCGACGCCCACCGCGAGTGCCGGCACGTGGTGTTCGCCGAAGCGAGGAACACGAAGCTGACCGCGGTGACCGCGACGAACAGCCCCGTCTGCCGGCGGGCGTAGCCGCGGTCGGCGAAGATGCCGGCCGTCCGTGCTGCCAGCGCGCCGGCGACCCCGACGAGGGTGAAGATCCCGATGCGGGCCTCGGACCACCCGTACCCCGGCCCGGCGAGCAGGAAGCCGACGCTGGTCCAGAACACTCCGAACGAGGCGTAGGTCAGGGCACCGTAGGCGATCCGGCTGCGCAGTACCGGTTCGTCGCGGATCAAGTGCACCACCGAGGCGAGCACCGTGCGGTAGCCGGCGGTGGTCGCCGGGGGCAGGACCGGAAGGGTCCGCACCAGCAGCACGGTGCAGAGCATCAGCACCGCGGCCAGCACGAACACCGCTCGCCACCCGGCGATCTCGGCCACCAGGCCCGCCACGACGCGGGAGAGGAGAATGCCGAGCAGCAGGCCGGTCATCACGTTTCCGATCACACGTCCGCGTTCGTCGTCCCGGGCCAGAGATGCGGCGAACGGGACGAGGATCTGGCCGACGACCGATCCGGTGCTGACGAGCACGGCCGTGACTGCGAGGATCTGCCAGCTCGGTGCCCAGGCCATGACCAGCAGGCCGGCGGCGGTGAGCACGAGCATGCGTCGCAGCAGCCGCCGCCGTTCGACCATGTCGCCCAGCGGCACCAGCAGCGCCAGACCGACGGCGTACCCGATCTGGCCCGCGGTGACCACCCATCCGACCTGTGTGGTGGAGGCGTCGAGGCTGTCGGCGACGGCGCCGACGAGCGGCTGGGCGTAGTAGCTGTTGGCCACAACCAGGCCGGAGGCCAGGGCCATCGCGACGACGAGCCGGCGGGGCATGCGCGTGGTCGGGGTGTCGGCGGTCGGGGCGCCGGTGGACGGGGACTGCATGGCACCGATCCTGCGAGCCGCGGCATTGATGTGTCCAACGGGATGAATCGATGAATCCGAGCGATAGAGTCGATGAATGGAACTACGGCAGTTGCGGCACTTCGTGGCCGTCGCCGAGCACGGGCACTTCACCCGGGCCGCCGAGTCGGTGCACCTGTCGCAGTCGGCGCTCAGTGCGTCCGTGCGCGCGCTCGAGCACGAACTCGGAGCGTCGCTGTTCGAGCGCACCACCCGGTCGGTGCTCCCGACCGCGGCGGGCAGGACCCTCTATCCCTACGCGCAGCGGCTGCTACGTGAGGCCGCGGAGGCCCGCGCAGCCGTGGCGAGACTGGAAAGCGGTGCGACCGGCACCCTCGCGGTGGGTACCGTGCAGACATTCCGGGCCGCGGACCTGCCGTCGCTGCTCGCGCAATTGCACCGCGCCCACCCGGGTATCGAAGTGGCCCTGCGAGAGGCGACCACCACCGAACTGTTCGACGCCCTCGTCACGGCAGAACTGGACCTGGCGTTCGTGGCCCTCGACGCGCGTCCGCTGCCGCCCGGGCTCGTCGCGTTGCGCACCTACACCGAGGAACTGGTCGCCGTGGTCGCACCCGGCCACCGGCTGGCCGCCGTCGCGGAGACCGATCCGGCCGGGCTGCAGCCGTACCCGTTCATCGAATTCGAGGCCGGCACCGGACTGCAGACCACCGTGGATGCGCTGTTCGTCCGCGCGGGCGTGCACCGCGACGTGACGTTCCGCGTCGGGGACATGGATCGCCTGCTCGATCTCGTCCGCCACGGTCTCGGCGTCGCGGTCATCCCCGAACCGATCGCGCGACGCAGCGGCCTGCACCGCATCGGGCTGCGGCCCGGGCCGCCGCACCGCACACTGGCGCTGGTGTGCCGCGACCCGGCCCCGTCCTCCACCGCCGCGCGTCTGTTCCTCGACCTGCTCTGACCCGGCGATCCGACCGTCAGCGAGCGTCCCGCTCGGTCCCGCTCAGTGCCCCGGCGTCCGGTACGCGGCGTTGCGATGCACCGCGTCGTCCATCTCCTGAGGGGTGAGCAGCCGGATCGGCACGGAACGCGCGATACCCGACGCACGGGTGCGGAACTCGAGCGTGGCCGCGGCGAGATCGTCGGGCACGTCCCCGATGACGTAGAGGTCGTGCCCGCCGAGCGCGAAGTGCACGGACTCGACGCTGCCACCGACACTCTCGACCATCTCGGTGATGGCGGAACTACGGACGGAACCACCCTCGGAGAGCAGACCCTGCGCGCCCTCGGGGGTGTAGGTGACCTGCCACAGGTACTTCGGCATGTTCTCGACTCCTCGGCTGTCGGGCCATTCCACGGCCGGGCTCGGTGCCCCCTCCATGGTCGACCCGCTCGCGCCCTCGTGGGGCGGTTTCGCCCCGAACCGGCGTAGGTTCGTGACCGAACCGCCCGACCTTTCCGACGAGAGGACTACTGCCGTGCCCAGACCTCCGCTGCCGCAGGCCGTCGCCGAGATGCTCGCTCAGCCGAACTACGCCACCATCAGTACGGTGCGGGCCGACGGACATCCGGTGTCGGTGCCCACCTGGTACCTGTTCGAGAACGGCCGGATCCTGGTGAACATGGACGCCGAGCGCAAGCGGCTCGAGCACCTGCGCCGAGATCCCCGGGTCAGCCTGAGCGCGATGGACCCGGCGGACTGGGTGACGCACGTGAGCCTCCAGGGGCGGGTCGTCGAGTTCGTCGACGACCCCGAGCTGACCGACATCGACCGCGTCGCGCGGCACTACACCGGCACGCCCTACGGGGTGCGCAACCGGCCGCGGGTCAGTGCCTGGATCGAGATCGACCGCTGGCATGCGTGGGGCCGGCTGAAGGATGCGGCCTGACACAGTCCCGCCGCCGGCCCCGGGGCCGGGCTCACACGAGCCCGGCCTCCTTCGCCACCTTCCGGACCTGGAAGGCCACGACGATCAGCAGCACGCCGAAGAGGATGGCGTAGATACCCAACAGCCAGATGAGGCTGATGATCCCGCTGCCGGGGAAGATCAGCAGCACGACACCCAACAGAACCGCGAGGATGCCGGCGAAGAGCGACCACCCCCATCCCGAGTTCGGGACCTTCCGGAAGCTCAGCGCACCGATGATGCCGGTGACGCCGAACAGGATCGCGTAGAACGCGATGATGTACAGCACCACGAGTGCGGTGGCCGCGGGCCAGACGAGGGCGACGATGCCGGCGGCGATGGAGACCAGGCCCATCGCGAGCCACCAGCCCCAGCCGTCGAGGCGGGCCCGGTCGCGAATCGAGTGGTAGACGAGTACGACGCCGTCGACGATGGCGTAGATGCCGAATACCACCACGAGGGCCCAGACGGTGATCCCCGGCCACACCAGGGCGACGACACCGAACAACACGGCGAGGATGCCCCGGATCAGCACCAACCACCACATCTGTTTGAACAGGGGACTGAACTGATCGTTTGCGGTGAACGCTCTCTCGGACACGGCCACTCCTAGGATGCGGTCTCGTAGTTCGGGCACAGCGTAGGCCCGTACGGTTTCCCCCGCCTGCCGAATGACGATCCGATTCCCAGTCGTGACGAGCGTTACCGTGGAGCGATGGCTCAGGTGCGGATCGGGATCTCCGGCTGGCGGTACGCCGAATGGCGCGGTGACTTCTACCCGGCGGGGCTGGTGCAGCGCCGCGAACTCGAGTACGCCGCGGAGCGGTTCGGATCGATCGAGATCAACGGCACCTTCTATGCGCTGCAGCGGCCGTCGAGCTTCCTGCGGTGGCGGGACGAGACACCGGACGGGTTCGTCTTCGCCGTCAAGGGCGGCCGGTACGTCACCCACATGAAGCGCCTCGTCGACGTCGACGACGCCCTCGCCAACTTCTTCGCGTCCGGTGTGCTCGCGCTCGGCCCGAAGCTGGGGCCCGTGCTGTGGCAACTGCCGCCCTCCTTGGCATTCGAGCCGGAGCGGCTCGCCGCGTTCGTCGACCGGTTGCCTGCCTCGACGACCGAGGCCGCGGCGCTCGCCGTGCGCCACACCGAGAAGGTTCCCGACGATCGGGCGTGGACGGAAACCGAGGCGGATCGGCCCCTCCGGTACGCGCTCGAGGTGCGGCACCCGAGTTTCACGGACCCGGACGCGGCGGCACTGCTGGCCCGGCTCGGCGTCGCCCTCGTCGTCGCCGACACGGCCGGGCGGTTTCCGTTCCTGACCGAGGCCACCACCGATTTCGTCTACGTGCGACTGCACGGAGACACCGAGCTGTACGCGAGCGGGTACGCCCCCGACACCTTGGACGAGTGGGCGGCGCGGGTCCGTGGCTGGCGCTCCGAGGGGCGCGACGTGTACGTGTACTTCGACAACGACATCAAGGGCTACGCGCCCTGGGATGCGCTCGAACTGCAGCGCCGCGTCGGCTGACCGTGTCGGTGCGGCATGGCACGCTCGTCGTGACGCGCCGGCGCTCGCCGGGAGCATCGGCGACCCGAGGAGGACACCGTGTGGCCCACGCACTGGCCGCAGCTCGCGCGGGAAATCGCGGAGCACACCAGCGTGGCGCTCGCCGCCGCCCGGACGCGGTCGGTCCCGGCCTGGGAGGACGCGACGACCGAGCTGGTAGCGCTGCCGTACGAGCAGGTCGCCGGCGTGCACGCGACGATGATGCGCGAGCTGCTCGAGGAGCTGCACCCGGACGGCCTGGCCGGCGAGGACGTGCAGGCGGTGTTCGAGCGCAGCGCGCGCACGGGGGCGGCGTGGCTGCCGTCGCTGCACCCGGACACGGTGGTGGCCGTGCTCACCGGCACCCTCGGGGTGTCGGATCCCGACGCACCGAAGGCTCGTCCCGACGAGTACCTGCGGGCCGGCCTGGTCGTGCTGGCCGACCTGCTGGCGGCCCGCCGGGCGGACCCGGGCACGTACCTGCGTCGCGCGCTCGGGGAGATCGAGCGTGCCGAGACGGTCGAGATGCCCTGACGGCCCGCCTCAGTGCCGGGTGTGGTCCTCGACTGCGCGGGTGAGTCGTCGCAGCAGCGCGGTGAGGGTGTCGAGTTCGTCGTCGGTGAAGCCGTCGAGCATGCGGCGCTCACGTTCGACGCGTCGGGGGAACTCGGCGTCGACCACGGCGCGGCCCGCTTCGGTGAGGGAGAGCAGGACGACGCGGCCGTCGCGCTCGAAACGCCGGCGCTCGACCAGCCCGAGCCCCACGAGGCGGTCGGCGTGCTTGGTGGTGGAGGCGCCGCTCAACCCGGTGACCGACGTGACCTCGCTGGCACGCAGAGGCGTGTTGCTGCGCGCCAGCGCGCACAGCACTTCGAACTCGGGACGTGTGACACCGCTCGGCACGAGTTCCCGGTCGAGCTGGGAGAGGGCGAGGGAACTGATCCGGGTGATACGGCCGATGACGTCGATCGGGCGGGTGTCGAAGCCGGGGTGCGTCTCGGCCCAGCCGAGCCGAACGTGGTCCACGAAGTCCTCGGGCTGGGCGGTGTCCGACATGGGTCCATCCTAGCGAGGAGTCTCACACTCAATTCACATTTAATTTATCTCTGAAATATCTACACTGGAGAGGTGCGCCCCTCCCTCCCGATCCCAGACCACAACCGTCTCAGGCACTCGACGACCGCGCTCGCGCATTCGCTGTCGCCTGCCGCGTGGCGCGAGGCGCTCGACTTCCGCAGTGCCGACGCCACCGTGGCGCCTGCGCTGCGCGTGGGATCGGCGGTGCTCGTCGCGCTCGCCGGAGGCGGCCTCCTGCACCTGCCACACCTGGCCGGATTCGCCGCCCTCGGCGCGCTCGCCTCGGCCTTCGGACGCTACGAGCCCTATCCGCGACTGGCCGGAAAGATGGCGATGGTCGGACTCGGTGTGGTCGGCTACGTCGCACTCGGCGCCGGTGTCGGCGCGGCCACGGTGCCGATGGGGATGCAGATTGCGGCGCTCTCGGTAGCGGCCGGGTTCGCCTTCTGGGTTCTGGGGGCCTTCCGGCTGTCCGGGCCGGGACCGGTCATCCTGGTCTTCGCGGCCGCCGGCGCAGCCGGATTCGCGCGCACCGCCACGGACGTACGGGACGCGGTCGTTGCCGCGTCTGTGGGAGTGGTTGTGGGATGGGTGATCTCGATGGTCCCCGCCCTGTATCACCCGCACGGGCCCGCGCGAATCGCCGTCGCCCGCGCCCTGGCGGCGGTCTCGGCAATCGAGCGCGACGGCCACTGCGCGGTGCCGGGCGCCCGCGCCGCGATCGCCCGGGCTCACGACGTCGTCGCGCTCGGCTCCCGTCGGGCGGACGCGCACACCCACGAACTCCTCGCGCTGCTCGCCGCCGCCGGCACGGTCGTCGACGAGGCCGAGTCCGACGCCGTGCCCGATCGGGTGGCCGAATTCGCCCGATTCGAGGTCGAACTTCGGAAAGTCCGGCGCGACATCGCCATTCCCCGTGTCGACGGGACCGGAACACCCGTCCTCGCACGGCCCGTCGGATTCGTGCGTGAGGGCGTCCCACGGTTGCGGGACCGCGCGATCCTCGTCGGCGCCGCCCGGGTGCTCCTCGCCTCGCTCCTGGCGGGCTGGTTCGCCGCCGCGGCGGGTCTGCACCACCCGCTGTGGGCGACGATGGGGGCGATGGCCGCGTTGCAGGGCGTCAACTACCGGCAGACGGTGCAGCGGGCGATCCAGCGTCTGCTCGGCAACGTCGCGGGCGCCGTGCTGGCGGCGGCGTTGATCGCGCTGTCCCTGGATTACTGGCCGTACGCGCTGGCGATCGTGGTGCTGCAGGTCGTCGCCGAGCTGTACGTGATGAAGAACTATGCCGCGACGTCCGTTGCGGTGACCGCGATGGCACTGCTGCTCACCGGGCTCGGCGAGAACCTGGGCCCGGAGATCGCGATGAGCCGGATCGCCGACACGCTCGTCGGGGTCGTGGTCGGTGTGCTCGTCGCGGCGGTGACCATCGACCGCGCCGACCGGCACCACCTGCGACCCGCGCGGTAACGCACCTTGCGCGGCGGTCCGGGACCGGCGCCCGAGCTGCGACGTATCGACGGTCACGATCGCACTCGGTCTAGCATCGGCGCATGCGCGTGCGCCGGATCGTCGACCTGAGCCGAACCGTCTCCGGCGACACCCAGGTCTATCCCGGAGACCCCGTCCCGGTGCTGAGCCCGCACGCGACACTCGAGCGCGACGGCTACAACCTGCTGCGGATCGAGATGGGGTCGCAGACCGGAACCCACGTCGACGCGCCGCTGCACATGCGCGCCGGGGCCGCACCGATCGACGAGGTTCCCCTCGGCCGCTTCGTCGGCCGGGGAGTCGTCCTGGACGTGCGGGGCCTGCCGCCGCGTACCGCCGTGACGCCGCGGCACCTCGCCGGCGGGCCGGAACCGGGGCCCGGCGACATCGTCCTCGTGCATACCGGCTGGGCCGAGCACTACGGCACCGACACGTATTTCGAGCATCCCTACCTGTCGGAGGATGCGTGCCGGTGGGTGCTCGAACGCGGCGTGCACACCATCGCTCTCGATGCCCCGAGCATCGACTCCGCTCTGGGAGAAGACTTTTCCGCGCATCGGCTCGTCGCCGAGGCCGGCGGCATCGTGTGCGAGAACCTGTGCAACCTCGAACTCGTCGACTTTCCCGATCCGCTGATCAGTCTTCTCCCGCTGCGGCTGCAGGGCGCGGACGGTGCGCCGGTGCGGGCCGTGGCGCTCGAACTCGAACCGTGATCAGGGCACCTGCGCCGCGACGATCCGTGCGGTGCCGTATGCCGCGGTGCCGAGCGTGACGACCGCGAACGCCACGATCCACACGGCCGTCGGTACGCGGGTGAGCCATCGCAGCTGATCTGCGTCGGAACCCTGCCCGCGGCCGCGCCGATGGGTGCGTGCCAGTTCGAGCACCGGCCGGGTGGCACCGAACAGCAGTACCCAGGTCGTCAGGTACGCGACGGTGTAGCGCACCAGTTCGTCGCCGTAGTACGCGGCGATGCCGATCACCGCGCCGACCGCGAGAACCGAGACGAATCCGAAGAAGTTGCGGATCAACAGGATCAGCAGGGCGAGGGCCGCGAGCACCGACCACAGCACCGCCGCGGGCCGTCCGGTGGTGAGGAGGGTCGCGGCGACGAACCCGAGCGCGGCCGGGCCGGTGTACCCCGCGAACGCGGTCGCGATCATGCCCGGCCCGCGCGGATTGCCGGAGGACACGGTCACACCCGAGGTGTCGCTGTGCAGGCGGATGCCTGCCAGCCGCCGGCCGACGAGCCGGGCGACGAGCGCATGCGAGCCTTCGTGGGCCTGGGTGATCACGTGCCGGGTCACCAGCCACAGCGGGCGCACCGACACCAGCGCCAGCGCGACGGCCGCGGTGAGGACGACGAGCACGGCCGGCGCGGGTTCGCTCACCGAGCTGACGGCATGCCAGCCGGCGCGGACGGCGGAGGTGAAGGACTCGAGCGGTGTGGACGGGTCGGCCTCGGGGTCCACGGACGGCACCTTTCTGTCGGAGTCCGCCATCGTACGGTCCGGCAATTCGCTCCACGGGGGCCGGGAATGTGCCACTCTCTAGGTTAATCATTCATATCAATAGGGAGGCCGCGTGTCGGTCGGGATTCTGGAAAGGCGCCGGGTGGCCCGGCCGTCGTGGATCGCACTGTCGGTGTTCCTCGTGTTCGCCGCGAGCAACGCCCCGGCTCCGCTGTACGTGGTGTGGCAGCGAGAGATGGGGTTTCCGCCCAGCACGGTCAGCCTCATCTTCGTGAGCTACATCGTCGGATCGGTGGTGGCGCTGGTGTTCGGCGGCCGGGCGTCGGACCGGTTCGGGCGACGGGCCGTGCTGCTGCCGGCGCTCGGTCTCGCGATCGTGGCCTGCCTCGTGTTCGCGACGGCCCGCACGCCGCTCTGGCTCGAGACGGGCCGGTTCTTCATCGGCCTCGCCTCCGGGGCGTTCGGCGCGGCGGGATCGGCGGCGATCGCCGACGCGTTCGGCCCCGGCCGCGGAGGCCGCGCCGCGCTGTACGCCAGTGCGGCACCCGTCGCCGGGTCGGCCGTGGGACCGCTGCTCTCCGGGGTGCTGGCCGACGTGGCACCGGCACCCACCCGCCTGGTCTTCCTCGTATTGATCGTTCCGCTGGCGGCAGCAGTGATACCGCTGACCGCCGTCGGCGGTCGCCCGGCCGGGGTGGGCGGGCGCTGGGTGCAGCTGCCGAGTATCCCGCGGGAGATGGCGGGCACCGTCGTGCTGGCCATGGCCGTGGCCGGCAGCCCCTTCGCGCTGGCAGGGCTGTTCATCTCCCTCGGTCCGGCGCTGATCGCCGACCTGCTCGGCAACGACAGTCGCACCCTGGCCGGGGCGGTGTCGTTCGTCGTCTTCGGTGCCGGTGCCTCGGCCCAGTTCCTCGTCCGGCGGATGAGCATCTACCGGGTCGCGGTGGTGGGACTCTCGGTGTCCGCGCTGGCTGCGGTGCTGATCGCCGTCGCGGTCGGCGCCGCCTCGGTGCCCGTGATCGTCGTGGCGGCGATCGCGGCGGGTCTGGGCCAGAGCCTGGCGCAGCTCGCCGGACTCACCCTCGCGCGCGGGTACGCCCCGGCGGGACGGACCGCCGAGGTGGTGTCGATGGTGTGGCTCGCCGGATACGCCACCGTCGGGTCGGGAATCCTTGGTCTGGGGTTCCTGGCGGACGGAATCGGCTTGCGTCCCGCGACTTACGCCTTCTGTGGGTTCTTCCTGGCGTGCGTGTGCGGAGCGGGGGTCGCGGTGATGCGTCGCCGGCCGGTCGTCGAGGCACTCGAGGCCGACACCCATTGACACCGATCAATCAATGAATATGATTATGACTTAAATCACGCAGTCATCGAATCGGAGGAGTGCGCCGTGACCTACACCGTCACCGAGCCCTGTGTCGACGTCCTCGACAAGGCCTGCATCGAAGAGTGCCCGGTGGACTGCATCTACGAGGGCGGCCGGATGATGTACATCAACCCGGAGGAATGCGTCGACTGCGGCGCGTGCGAACCGGTCTGCCCCGTCGAGGCCATCTTCTTCGAGGACGACGTCCCCGAGGACCGCGCCGACTACACGCAGATCAATGCCGACTTCTTCGTCGAGATCGGCTCTCCGGGCGGCGCTTCCAAGATCGGAAAGACCGATTACGATCCCCCGCTGGTGAAGAGTCTGCCCGTACGGGCATGATCGCGGTCCGGGCGGATCGTCCCGGCCGGGGTTCGGTGCTCCTCGGTGCCGCAGTGGCGGCGGCCTTCACCTTCGCCGTCGTCGGATCCAACATTCCGGGTCCGATCCTCCCGTTGTACGAGGACCATCTGGGCCTGTCCCCGTTCGTGCTGGCCGCCCTGTTCGTGACGTACTTCGTCGCCCTGGTGTCGATGTTCCTGCTCGTGAGCCGGACCTCGCTCGGGCGGTTCGCGTGGGCCGTGCTGCCCGGAGCGCTCGTCGTCGGGCTGCTCGGCGACGTCGCCCTGTGGTCCGGAGCGGACACCGCCTGGCTGCTCTTCGTCGGCCGCGCGCTGACCGGAACGTGCGTCGGGCTCGCCACGGGATCCGCCGCGACGCTGGCCGTCGCGGCGCGTGGTGACGCGGGCCGCACCCTCGCGGCGACCGGCGCGATCGCCGGCTCGTTCCTCGGTCTGATCGCCGCGGCCACCGTCGCCCAGCTGCTTCCGGAACCCACCGTGCTCATCTACCGGCTGCATGCCGTCTCGCTCGTGCTCTCGGGACTGCTGCTCGCCGCCGCCCTGTGGCGCAGCAGGCGCCGGCTCTCCGCGCTCCGGCACGACGAACCCACCCGGCCCCCCGGGCCTCTCCCACCCCGGGCGGACCCCGGGTCGTCCCGGAACGCGCTACCCGCCTACGGATTGGGCGCGGCCGGCTGGACCGTCGGCGGTATCGCCGTCGGCGTGCTGCCGTCGGCGTTGCGGGACGGGATCGGCTCCGAGCTACTGGTGATCGGTGTCCTCGCCGCCATCATCCTGCTCGTCACTGCCTGGCTGGGGCCCTACGTCGCCCGTGCCGTGGGCCGCGCCCCGGGGCCCGGCCTGTGCCTGCTCCTGCTCGCCGGCGGCGGTGTGCTCGTCGCTGCCGGGCTCCTCACGCACACGTTGTGGCCGGTGCTGGCCGGCAGCTTCCTGTGGGGCATCGGACAGGGATTCGCCTATGCGCAGGGCCTGATCCTGCTCACCGCCGGGATGACGCCGGTGGAGCAGGGCAGGAGCACGTCGCTGTATGCATGCTCGTCGTACGGCTTCGCGGCGGTGATGATCCTGGTGGCCGGCGCCCTGTCGTCCGCGTGGGGCTACTCCTACGGATCCGCCGGTGCGGTAACGATCTTCGTCCTGTTCTGCGTGACCGTCGCGGCAGCAGGGCGGGGGCGGTGGGCACCGGCCGTCGCCGTGCCTCCCGTGGCCGTCCCCACCCGCCGATAATTCCTGCGCATGTTCGGATCGAACTCTGGACTTTTCCCGCACGTGGCTCTACTGTGACGGGCATCACGACTAATGATGCATATCATTCGACCGGAAGGTGCACACATGTCTCGAGTCGACCGGAAAGTCCGGCGCCGCCTGCTCGGCGCTGCGAGCGCGTTCGGCGTCCTCTTCGCGGCCGCCTGCAGTTCCGGGGGGAACAGCACCGTCGCCGACGGTGATCTACCGGCCGAGATCAAGGTCGTCTCCGTGACCGACCAGACCGGCACCACGGCCTACGTCGGGAACAGTCAGCTCAAGGGCATCGAACTCGCCATCGAGGAGATCAACGACCAGAACTACCTGGGGGATTCGAAGATCGTTCTGCAGAAGCGCGATTCGGCGAGCGACACGCAGACCGCCGTCAGCCAGGCCACGGAGGCGCTGACCGACAAGAGCGTCAGCGCCCTGCTCGGCCCGGTCCTCAGCGCCCACGCCGTCGCGATCGCCCCGCTCGTGGAACGCGCCGGGCTGCCGACGATCTTCACCCAGTCCGGCAGCGAGGGTGTCGTCATCGGCGACTACACCTACCGCGCGACGGCGCCGATGGAGACCTACTTCGTCAAGGCACTCGAGCGCCTGCAGCAGCAGGGCGCCGAGACCGTCAGCGTGCTCTACAACGCGGGCAACGTCACGCTCGCCGGACTCGGCGAGAAGACCATCCCCGAGGGCCAGGACAAGTACGGCTACCGGATCCTGTCGAGCACCTCCGTCCAGGCCACGACCCAGGACTTCGGTACCACCGCAACGAAGATCGCCGGTGAGAACCCCGACGCCGTGATCGTCCTGCTCGTCGGTGCCGGCAACTCCACCGCCATGTCGCAGCTGCGCCAGGCGGGCTACACCGGCCCCGTCGTCGGCAACCCGGCCGCCGGCGCGGGCAACCTCGCCCCGGCGGGTGCCGCGGGAGCGGGAATGTACTGGGCCACCGACTTCAGCTTCCACCAGAAGAACGAGACGTCCCAGCAGTTCGTCGAGGCGTACCGCGCCAAGTACAACGGGGAGAACCCGCTGAACTACGCGGCCGAGGGCTACGACGCGACCTGGATGCTCGCCCACGCGGCCAAGAACTCGGGCGGTGCGTCCCGCGACGACCTGCAGCGCGGTCTCGAGCAGGTCGTGGCCGAGGGCTTCGACGGCGCGCTCGGGCCGGTGCGCTTCGAAGGCAACGACATGCGCGTCGACGGCGTGCTCGTCGAATGGAACGGCACGGAAGAAGTGCTGCTCGACGGCCAGGAATCGACGGAATAGTGCGGACCTCACCGCACCCGTGCACCAAGGAGTTCGACGAATGACCGGAACATCGCACAGTCACCGGGGCAACCCGGCCGGAGGAAGGCAGGGGTCATGTCACAGCTGGTGATCGACGCACTCGTGCTCGGCTCCATCTACCTGCTCTTCTGCCTGGGAATGAGCATCTCCTGGGGAACGATCGACATCCTCAACTTCGCCCACGGCGGGATCTTCATGTTCTCCGCGTTCGTGGCCTCCCAGATCGTCTCCAACGTCGGGCTCGGGCTCGTCACCGTCTGCCTGATCTCCGTCGTGGTGGGCGCGGCGCTCTCGGCGGCCATCGACGTCTTCGCGTTCCAGCCCATCCTGCGCCGGGCCAAGAACCAGCGGACGGCCGAACTGCAGATCCTCATCGGCGGTATCGGTATCGGCACCATCCCGGTGGCGATCGTGCAGTTCCGCACGCTGAGCGAGCCGTTCGGTTTCGTCGGCAGCTCCTACGAGACGTCGGTCTACACGATCGGGGGGTTGCGACTGACGAGCACGGGGCTGATCGTGCTCGGTTGCGCCCTGATCCTCACGCTGGCGATCTCCTTCTGGCTCAAGAACACCAGCCACGGTCTCGCCCTGCGGGCCATCGGCGTGGACTCGGAGACCGCCGAACTGATGGGCGTCAAGCGGCGCCAGCTGTCGCTGCTGACCATGGCGGTGTCGGGCGGTCTCGCCGGTCTCGCCGGTGCCCTGCTCACCTACAACCTCGGCGCCATCACGGCCGAGAGCGGTGAAACCCTGCTCATCAAGGCATTCGCCATCATCATCCTCGGTGGTGTGGGCAGTACCGGCGGCGCCGCACTCGGTGCCATGGTGCTCGCGTTCTCCGAGGTCCTGGTGCTCCGCTACACCGGGGGCGGTTGGGTCGACGCCGTCGGCTTCGGCCTCATCCTCGCTGTTCTGCTGCTGCGGCCGCAGGGCATCTTCGGAAGGAAGGAGGTGCGACGGGTATGAGCGACTTCTACTTCTCCAACATCGTCCTCATCCAGAGCACGTTCACGGTCCTGCTGCTCGCCCTGAGCATCCAGATCCAGTTCCGGATGGGAGTGTTCTCCTTCGCCGGCGCCGCGTTCTACGGCATGGGTTCCTACGGCACCGCGATCTTCGTGCTGCACTACGGATTCGACGCGATCTCCGCGACCGCCGCCATCGTCGCGATCTGTGCGGTCACCGGATACCTGCTCTCGCTGATCCTGCAACGTCTCACCGGCCTGTACCTGGCGATGGCCACCGTCGCGTTCGTCATGATCGTCACCGTCGTCGCCCACAACGGCGGTGAACTCACCGGTGGCTCGGTCGGCCTGTTCGGTGTGCTCACCACCCCGGAGATCTCCGTCCCGCACCTGGCCGTCGTCTGCGCGGTCGTCGTCGCAGCGATGATCTTCAGCGAGCGCGGCAGCATGGGCCGGCGCATCGAGGCGGTCCGCGAAGACCCGGAACTCGCCTCGGCCATGGGTGTCAACGTCGCCCGCTACCGCCGGATGTCCTTCGTGATCAGTGGTGTGCTCGGCGCGCTCGGTGGCGCCCTGAACATCCTGATGATGACGGCCATCGCCCCGGAGAACATCGGCTTCCCGTTGATCGTGCTCGCCCTGACGATCATCATCGTCGGTGGCTCCCGGTCCTGGCTCGGCGTGCTCATCGGTGCCCTCATCTTCACCTGGCTGCCGGTGATGCTGGAGCAGGTGGGCACCTACCAGAGCATTGTCTACGGCATCATCGTCGCCATCGCCGCGATCTTCATGCCCGGCGGCATCACCGGCGTCGTCACCGACCTGTACCGTCGCCGCACTGCCCGCCGCGACAGCGCGGCGCTCGAGGACGAGGCGGAAGCGGAACGTCGCGCCGACGCCGCCGACGACGAGGCCGCCGCCGAACTCGGTGCCGAACTCGCGGGCACCGGCGCCCACTCCGCCCCGACAGGAGAATCGCGATGACCACCGAAGCCGTTCCCCACGAAGGTGTTCCCGGCCGGCGGATTCCGGATCAGGTGCTGCGTGTCGAGGACCTCGCGGTCCACTTCGGTGGCATCAAGGCGGTCGACGGCATCACCCTCGGTCTCGAGCGCGGTCTGATCTCCGGAATCCTCGGACCCAACGGCTCGGGTAAGAGCACACTGCTCGGCGCCGTCACCCGGCTCACGCCCCTGACCCGCGGATCGATGTACTTCGAGGACCGGGACTTCTCCGGTGTCCGGCCCGAGCAGGTGGCCCGGCTCGGCATCGGACGCACCTTCCAGACCGTCCGCCTCCTCGACGATCTCACCGTGCACGAGAACGTCCAGCTCGGGCACGACCTGATCGCAGGACCGCGACGGTGGTGGCGGCGGGTCGACAGCACCGAGCGCGACGCCGCCGAGGCGGCCGTGCACACCGCGCTCGACCGCACCGGGCTCGACGGCAAGGAGAAGCTGCGCCCGGGTCAGCTCTCGTACGGTCTGCAGCGCCGGGTCGAGATCGCCCGCGCGATCGTGATGTCGCCGAAGCTGCTGCTGCTCGACGAACCCACCGCCGGCATGAATCGCTTCGAACGTGAGGAGATCGGCCGGCTGATGTCCGACCTGCGTGCGGAAGGACTCACCCAGCTGATCGTCGAACACGACGTGCAGATGATGGTGGACGTCTGCGATCACCTGTTCGCCATGAACTCCGGACAGCTCATCGCCTCCGGTGCCCCCGCCGACGTGGTGCGCGATCCGGCGGTGCGCGAGGCCTATCTCGGAAAGCAGGACAACGATGATCGAGATTCGTGATCTGCACGTCGATTACGGCAAGGTCAGTGCGGTACGCGGGGTGTCCGTCACCGCGCGGCCGGGCCGGGTGACGCTCGTCCTCGGTGCCAACGGCGCCGGCAAGACCACCACCCTGCGCACCGTCGCAGGCCTGACCACGCCCACCTCCGGCGACGTCCTCGTCGACGGTGAGTCGATCAAGGGCTGGGCCGCCCACCGGATCCTCAAGCGCGGCATCTCGCTGGTGCCCGAGGGCCGCAAGGTGTTCGGCTCGCTCACCGTGCACGAGAACCTCAAGATCGGTGGCCTGGTGGCGTCGAAGAAGGCCCGCGAGGAATCGATGCGGACCGTGTTCGAGATGTTCCCCATCCTGGAGGAGCGGCAGTCCGGGCCCGCCGGTCTGCTCAGCGGCGGCGAGCAGCAGATGCTCGCCTTCGGCCGCAGCCTCATGTCGCAGCCCGAGTACATCCTCATGGACGAGCCGTCCATGGGGCTGGCCCCCGCCGTGGTCGACCGGGTCATGGCCAGCGTGCGCACCATCGCCGACCGGGGCATCGGCGTTCTCATGGTCGAGCAGAACGCCGAGGCCGGCATGCGGATCGCGGACGACGTCGTCGTTGTCAATCGCGGTGAATCGGTGTACTCCGGGCCGGTCGACGAGGCACGCAACCACTCGTCGGTGGTGCTGGCCTTCCTCGGTGAAGCCGCGCTGACCGGAACCGACAACTGAACCGAGAACGGAAGAGAATGAAGAACAAACGTATTGCCGTCGCTGCGTTCGCCGGTGTCGCCGGCCTCGCCCTGACCACCGCGTGCGGGTCGGGCGGCGGCGGGACCGTCGGGTCCGGCGAGATGCCCGCCGAGATCAAGATCGTCTCGGTGACCGACAAGACCGGTCTGACCGCCTTCGGTGGCCTGCCCCAGTTCCGGGGCATCGAACTCGCCGTCGAACAGGTCAACAGCAGTGGATTCCTCGGCGACTCCACCCTCGTGCTCGAGAGCCGGGACGCCGCCAGCGACACGCAGACCGCCGTGAGCCAGGCGACCGAGGCGACGGCGGACCGGTCGGTCAGCGCGCTGCTCGGTGGCATCTCCAGCGCTCAGGCCATCGCGATCTCCCCGATCGTGGACCGGGCGAAGCTGCCGACCGTCTACACCCAATCCGCCAGCGACGGTGTGCTCGGCGGCGATTACACCTTCCGCGCGACGCCGCCGCAGACCACACACATCGGCACTTCCCTGGCCCACCTCGAGGACCTCGGCGTCGAGCGGGTCAGCGTGCTGTTCAACGCCGCCAACCCGGCTCTGGCGGAGATGGCGGAGAAGAACCTGCCCGAGGGGCAGTCCGAGCACGGCTACGAGATCGTCTCGACCACGTCCGTGCAGAACACCACCCAGGACTTCGCGTCCTCGGCGACGAAGATCGCCGGGGAACGGCCCGACGCGGTGGCGATGTTGCTCACCGGCGCCCAGAACGCCACGGCCATGCGGCAGTTGCGTCAGGCCGGCTACACGGGACCGGTGCTGGGCCAGACCGGGGCCGGCGCGAAGAACCTCGTCCCGGCGGGCGCCGACGGAGCCGGCATGTTCTGGACCGCCAACTTCACCCTCGACCAGCCGGCACCGTCGTCCCAGGAGTTCGTCGCGGCGTACCGGGCGAAGTACAACGAGGACCCGCTGAACTACGCGGCCGAGGGGTACGACGCTGCCTGGCTGCTGGCACGGGCGATCAAGGCGTCCGGCGGCGCGTCCCGCGAGGACATCCAGCGCGGCCTCGAGCAGGTCACCGCGGAAGGGTTCGACGGCGCGCAGGGCGAGATCACGTTCGAGGGCCACGACATGCGTACCCCGGGTGTGCTCGTCGAATGGGACGGCAGCCGTGAGGTGGTCGTGTCGAAGCCGTCGGCCTGACTCTTGCTGTGGCCGAATGTCACATCGCGTCGATCAGATCGACGCGATGTGACATTCGGTCCAACTGCGGAGGGCACGAACACGAACGGGGCCCGGGGAGAAATCCCCGGGCCCCGCGTCGTTCGGTCAGCGTCCCTGCCAGACCGGTTCGCGCTTCTCCTTGAACGCCAGCGCGCCTTCCTTCGCGTCGGCGGAGGAACGCACCGGCTCGTAGATCTCGCGCATGCGCTCGAACTCCTCGTCGTTGGACCAGTCCCGGGCCTGCGCGATGATCTGCTTGGTGGCGCGCACCGCGAGCGGGCCGTTCTTCGCGATCGCCTTCGCCAGCGCGACGGCCTCGGTCAGCGCCTGCCCCTCCGGGACGAGCCGGTTGAGCAGCTTCGCCTCGTACGCGGTGTGCGCCGTGAAGTACTCGCCGGTGAGGCTCCATTCGACGGCGAGCTGATGGGGAACCTTGCGCGGCAACCGCAGCAGACCGCCACCCCCGGCGAGCAGGCCGCGCTTGACCTCCGGCAGGCCGAAGACGGCGGTCTCCGACGCGACGACGAGGTCGCACGCGAGTACGATCTCGAAACCGCCTGCGACGGCGTGCCCTTCGACCGCCGCGATGATCGGCTTGTCGGAGGACTTCTCGGTGATGCCCGCGAAGCCGCGACCCTCGACGGAGGGGCGTTCGCCGGCGAGGAAGGCCTTCAGGTCCATGCCGGTGCAGAAGGTCTTCCCGGCACCGGTGACGACGCCGGCGACGAGGTCGTCGCGGGCGTCGAGTTCCTCGAGGGCGGCAGCGATCGCGACGGCGGTCTCGGTGTCGATCGCATTGCGCACCTCGGGCCGGTTTATCGTGATGATCTGCACGCCGTCGGACTGTTCGACGTGTACGGGGGTGTCCATGTCTGTCTCCTATCGGGGCTGCATGCGGATCGCGCCGTCGATGCGGATCGTCTCGCCGTTGATCATCGCGTTGTCCACGATCGACAGGGCGAGCTTCGCGTACTCGTCGGGCTGCCCGAGACGGGCGGGGTGCGGGGTCTGGGCGGCGAGACCGTCACGGATCTCCTGCGAGAACCGGGACAGGATCGGCGTGTCGAAGGTGCCGGGGGCGATGCTGTTGACCCGCACCAGCTTCCGGGCGAGGTCACGGGCGGCGACGAGGGTCATGCCGACGACTCCGGCCTTGGCGGAGGCGTAGGGGATCTGGCCGATCTGGCCCTCCCACGCCGCGACCGACGCGGTGAGGACGACGACGCCGCGTTCGCCGTCGACGGGTTCGTTGTTCACCATCCGGGCGGCCGACAGGCGCAGCACGTTGAACGAGCCGATCAGGTTGATCCGGATCAGGTTCTCGTACATGTCGAGCGACCCGGGGGTGCCGTCCTTCTCGACGACGCGGACGGTGCCGCCGCGGCCGGCGCAGTGCACGACGGCGCGCAGGGGAGCACGCTCCTCGGCCGCGTCGAGCGCGCGGTTCACCGCGTCGGGATCGGTGACGTCGGCCGGGGCGAACACGGCGAGTTCACCGAGTTCCTTGGCGACGACCTCCCCGTCCGAGGTGGGCAGGTCGAGGATCACCGTCGGCACGCCGAGGCCGACGAAGCGCTTGACGGTGGCCAGGCCGAGGCCGGAGGCCCCGCCGGTGACGACCGCCGATCCGTTGGTCATGTCCATGACTTCTCCTGTCTTCGAGAGGAATTCAGAGCCGTTCCACGATCGTTGCGTTGGCCATGCCGCCGGCCTCGCACATGGTCTGCAGGCCGTAGCGGCCGCCGGTGCGTTCGAGGTGGCCGATCAGCGTGGTCGCCAGCCGGGCCCCGGACGCGCCCAGCGGATGTCCGAGGGCGACGGCGCCGCCCACCGGGTTCAGGACGTCGTCGGACGCGCCGATCTCGCGCTGCCAGGCGAGGGGGACGGACGCGAACGCCTCGTTGACCTCGAAGGCGGCGATGTCTGCGACCGACAGTCCGGCCCGGGCGAGGACCTTCTCGGTGGCGGGAATGGGGCCGGTGAGCATGAGGGTGGGATCGTCACCCACGACCGCGGAGGCCACGATCGCGGCCCGCGGGCGCAGACCGAGGGCGGCGGCTTTCGCCTCGGACATGATCAGCAGGGCGGACGCGCCGTCGGAGATCTGCGAGGAGTTGCCCGCGGTGACCTTCCAATCCAGGTCGGGGAAGCGCTCACGCCAGGTGTCGGTGCCGAAGGCCGCGGGCAGTCCGGCGAGCCGCTCGGCGGTGGTACCCTCGCGGATGGTCTCGTCGGCGGTGACCACTCCGGTGGGCGTCGTGACAGGGACGATCTCACCGTCGAACCATCCGGCGGCGCGCGCATGTGCGGCGCGCTCGTGCGAGCGGGCCGAGTACTCGTCCAGTTCGGCGCGGCTCAGGGCCCACTTCTGCGCGACGAGTTCCGCGGCGATGCCCTGCGGGACGAGATCGGGGAAGCGTTCGCGGACGGCGGGCCCGTGCGGGTCCTTGCCCATGGCCGCCGATCCCATCGGGACCCGGCTCATCGATTCGACGCCGCCGGCGACGACGATGTCGTACGCGCCGGCGACGATGCCCTGGACCGCGAAGTCGATCGCCTGCTGGCCGGAGCCGCACTTGCGTTCGACGGTCACCGACGGCACGTGGGTGGGGAATCCGGCCGCGAGCAGGGCCTGCCGGCCCGGTGTGGCGGACTGTTCGCCGGACTGGTTGACGCAGCCGATGACGACGTCGTCGATCAGGCCGGGGTCGAGGTCGTTGCGGGCGACCAGCCCGGCCAGGACCTGGCCGAGCAGATCGCTGGGGTGCACGCCGGCCAGCGCGCCCTGCGCTCTGCCCCGGCCGACGGGGGACCGGACGGCATCGACGATGACGGCGCGGGTCATGGGCTCTCCTCCACTCGCGGGACTAATTCATGATGATGGTTACTATAGACCACGGCCAGGCGCTCGATATGGCGTGCATCACACCGCGGCTCACCGGTAGGTGGACCAGGTGGGCAGGCTTTCGGGGAAGTCGGCGCGCTGGGGGTGGGTGCCGGGCCACTGGATGCGTTCGGTCGTGCACAATCCTGCATTCATCTTCTCGAACGGCACGGCGTACATGAACCGCAGGCTCCGTCGCCGGAACAGCCATCGGTCACGGTCGCGGACGTACTCGTCGGAGTACCGGTAGGCGGCCATCACGAGAGTGCCGTCGAGGGCGAGTTCAGCTCTGCCCGTGAGCAATCCGCGAGCAGTGTCGCCCTCGACGCAGATCTGGTCGCTGAGCGGGGAGTGCAGGGTCAGGCTGTACCTGTCCATGGCGGCGACGTAGAACTCGCGGATCTCCTCGTGCCCGTGGGCGACGGAGCCGGCCCGTTCGAACTCGCCGTCCTCGGTGAACAGCGACAACAGCGTCTCGATGTCGTGATCGTCCACCGCGATGGCGTAGGCGGCGACGAGGTCCTGGATGCGGGCCCGGTCCTCGAGGCGGGTGAGGCGGTGAGCCAGCGCCTCGAGAGTGCCGGGACGCGGATCGACGGTCGTCATGTGACCTCCCTGAATAATGATAACGATTGTGATGTATTACACATCATGACGTACCGGCAGGGAAGGGGGCGACGCCCCGCGACGTGAGAGAACTGTGCGACAACCCGTTGCCTCTTAATCATTATCATGGTTAGTATGTGAGTCATCGAACTGAGTGACCTTGACCACATCTGGCGGGCGCTTTAGGTTAATGATGAACACAGAAAGGTGGGGACATGGCGAAAGCGCACGTCGACGACGAGCTCCGGGACATCCGTGCGGCCGCGGCGACCGTAGCCCGGGAGCGCTACGCACCGAAGGCTGCGCAGTGGGATCTCGAACGCACCGCCTTCCCGCACGACGAGCGCCGCTTCCTCGGTGAGCTGGGGTACCTCGGCATCTCGTTGCCGGAGGAATACGGAGGATCCGGCGCTCCGCTGTCCCACGCCCTGGCGGTGATCGAGGAGTTCGCCAAGGTCTGCCGGCCGGCGGCCTTCCAGATCTTCGAATCCAACACCGGACCGGCTCAGGCCATCGCCCGACTGGGCACGGAACACCAGAAGAAGACGTTCCTGCCGCAGATCGTCGCGGGGGAGAAGACCATGGCGGTCGCCATCTCCGAGCCCGACGCCGGCTCCGCCGCCACCGACATGACGACCAAGGCCGTGCGCACCGACGAGGGTGTCGTGGTCAACGGCATGAAGCGGTGGATCTCCAACGGCAGCGAGGCCGACGTCTACCTCACCTACTGCCGCATGGGCGACGCCCCCGGCGCCAAGGGCATCGGAGCGGTCCTCGTCGAGGCCGACCGGCCCGGCATCAGTTTCGGCGCGCGCGAGAAGCTCATGGGCTTCCGGGGGATCCCCTCGGCCGACATCTTCTACGACGACGTGGTCGTCCCGGAGGAGAACATCGTCGCGGAGGCCGGTGGGTTCCGGAAGCTGTTCGGCGCGTTCACCATCGAGCGCCTGGGCAACACGACCATGAGCCTGGCCATCGGGCAGGAGGCGCTCGACCGGACCATCACCTACGTGCAGGAGCGCTACCAGTTCGGCAAGCCGCTCGTGGAGTTCCAGTCCGTCCAGATGACGCTGGCCGACATGGTCCTGCAGGTCGAGGCCGCTCGCCTGCTCCGCGACCGCGCGGTCGCCAACATCACCGACGGCCTGCCCGATCCGCTCGAGGTCTCCCTCGCCAAGTGCACCGCCAACGAAATGGCCAAGCGCGTCACCGACATGGCCATCCAGCTGCACGGCGGCAACGGGTACACCGAGGAGTTCGGAATCGAGCGGCTGCACCGCGATTCGCACGGATGGGCACTGGCCGGCGGCACACCGACCATGCAGCGCACCCGGATCGTCTCCGAACTGCTGGGCCGCACGTTCGATCAGCGCGCCTGACATTGCACATCAACGAAGAACTTATCGAGAACGAGGTGAACGAAATGCTGGGTCGTTACGAGGGACGTATCGCCGCGATCATCGGTGGCGGTTCGGGCATGGGCCGCGCGATCAGCCATCGCATCGCCCAGGAGGGCGGTCACGTGTACGTCGCCGACCTGTCCGAGGACGGGGCGGTCACCGTCGCCGAGGAGATCCGGGCCGAGGGCGGTCAGGCCACTCCGATGCGGGTGGACGCGACGAACAACGCCGATCTCCGCTCGCTGTTCGGCAAGATCGACGCCGACCACGGAGTCCTGCACGCACTGCACGCCCAGGTCGGCATGCCCGGCCCGGGCGGCCTCGACGTCGACGACGCGCAGTGGGAGAAGAACATCGCGGTCAACGTCAAGAGCGCGTACTACTCCACGACGCTCGGGTTCGAGCTGCTGAAGAAGGCCGAGGGCAAGGGGTCGGTGACGCTCACGTCGTCGACGTCGGCACTCATCGGTTCGCCCTTCAGCCCGATCTACTCGATGACGAAGGGTTCGCTCGTCCCGTTCGGCCGCTCCCTCGCCCTGCTCGGCGCGAAGGACGGCATCCGGGTCAACGTCATCTGCCCCGGGCAGGTCGTCACCCCGATGCTCTCGCAGTTCTTCGGCCGCGAGCCCGGCGCCGACGTCTCGGCTCTGACCAAGGACTTCGTCGCCACCATCCCGCTGGGCCGGGGCGCGCAGCCGGAGGAGATCGCCTCGGTGATCGCCTTCCTCAACAGTGACGATGCCAGCTACATCACCGGCGTGACCATTCCGGTCGACGGCGGACTCACCGCTCAGTAACGACCACTTCGACCGGGAGGACAGGACCATGGTTCAGGTCGGCTTGCTGCTCAGCGACGTTCCGAAGTCGGTGAGCCCCGCACAGCAGTTCAAGGATGTACTGCGCATCGTCGATGCGGCGCAGGAGAACGGCTTCACCTACATCGCGATCGGTCAGCACTTCCTCTACGGGGAACTGCGGTGGCTGCAGCCCGTCCCGCTGCTCGCCCGCCTCGCCGCGCACGTCGAGCCGAACGTCAAGCTCGTCACCCAGATCATGATCGCGCCGCTGTACCACCCGGTGATGCTGGCCGAGGAGATCGCCACGCTCGACGTGGTCACCGAGGGCCGGCTCATCTTCGGTGCCGGGCTCGGCTACCGGCCCGAGGAATTCGACTACCTCGGCATCCCGTTCAAGCAGCGCGCCGGGCGGTTCGACGAGTCGCTGCAGATCATGAAGAAGCTGTGGACGGAAGAAGAGGTCACCTTCCACGGCAAGTACTTCCAGCTCGAGGGCGTCAAACCACACCTGTTCCCCGTGCAGGATCCGCACCCGCCGATCTGGATCGGTGCGCACGCGATGGGCGGTGTCCGCCGCGCCGGCAAGTACGGTGACGCCTACGCGACGCCCCCGGAGACCCCGAAAGAGGAAGTGCTCGAACGCTTCCGGGTCGTCCGTGATCTCTTCGCCGAACGCGGCAAGGAATTCGGCCCCCAGCCGCTGCGGCGCAACGTGCTGGTCGCCGACACCCGCGAGCAGGCGATGCAGGAATACGCGCGGGTGGCGCAAGGCCGCTACCTCACCTACGCGAACAAGGGCCTCGACGTCATGAAGGGCACCGACCTCGAGAACGAGTTCGCCAAGGCGGTGTCGAGCCACGCCGTCGTCGGTGATCCCGAGCAGGTCGTCGCGCAGCTGACCGACCTGGTGACCACCATGCCCGTCGATCCGCTGCTGATGCGTCCGCAGTGGCCGACGATGGACGCGGACGAGACCATCGCGGCCATCGCCCGGCTCGGCAAGGAAATCGTTCCGTCGATCACAGCGATCCCCGCGAACCGGGAGTTGTCCTGATGCAGACCTACACCGATCTGAAACCGACCTTCACCGATCCGGAGGAGTGGACGCTCGACCACGTGCTGCGCACGTACGCTGCGTCCCAGCCGGATTCGGAGTTCCTCGTCACGCCGGAAGAGAACCGGCGCTTCACCTACGCCGAGATGCTCTCCTCCGCCGAGCGGATCGCGAGCACCTGGTACCGGGCCGGTGCGCAGCAGGGCGACCGCGTCGTCATCATGGCGCAGAATTCGTCCCAGCTCGTGCGCTCCTGGTTCGCCACGGCCGTCGGCGCGCTCGTCGAGGTGCCGATCAACACCAACTACGAGGGTGAGTTCCTCCGTCACCAGGTGGTGACCGTCGAGCCACGGTGGGCGGTCGTCGACGACACCTACGCCGAACGCTTCGTGACGATCGCCGAGCACGCGCGCGGCATCGAGAAGTTCTGGGTGATCGACTCGGGCACCGGAAGCCGGGACCGCGCCGTCGAACTGCTGCGCGCCCACGGATGGGACGCCGAAGCGTGGGAGACGCTGGAATCGGGTGCGGTGCAGGAGCTGCCGCAGGCCCGGCCCCAGGATCTCGGGGCGATCTTCTTCACCTCCGGAACCACCGGCCCGTCCAAGGGCGTGGCCATGCCGAACTCGCAGTTGTACTTCTTCGCGCAGGAGGTGGTGTGCTTCACCCGGCTGACCCGGGAGGACACCTACCTCACCACCACCCCGCTGTTCCACGGCAACGCCCAGTTCATGGCGGTCTATCCCGCACTGGTCGCCGGCGCGCGGGCCGTGGTGCGGCCGAAGTTCAGCGCGAGCCGCTGGATCGACCACGTGCGCGACGACGACGTCACCGTCACCAACTTCGTCGGCGTCATGATGGACTTCGCGTGGAAGCAGCCGCCGCGCGAGAACGACCTGGACAACCGCCTGCGCTGCGTCTACGCGGCGCCCACGGCGTCCTCGATCGTCGACGACTTCAAGAAGCGCTACGGCATCGAGGCGTTCGTCGACGCGTTCGGGCTCACGGAGACCTGCGCACCGATCGTCGCGCCCTACGGGGTGCCCCGGCCGGCCGGCGCGGCGGGACTCGCCGCCTCGGAGTGGTTCGACATCCGCCTGGTCGACCCGGAGACGGACCGCGAGGTCGAGGTCGGCCAGGTCGGTGAGCTGGTCGTGCGTCCGGTGCAGCCGTGGACGTGCAGCATGGGGTACTACAACATGCCCGAGAAGACGCTCGAGGCGTGGCGCAACCTGTGGTTCCACACCGGCGACGCCCTCAAGAAGGACGAGGACGGCTGGTTCTACTTCGTCGACCGCTACAAGGACGCGTTGCGCCGTCGCGGCGAGAACATCAGCTCCTACGAGATCGAGCAGGCGGTCCTCGGCCACCCGGCCGTCGTCGAGTGCGCGGTGATCGGTGTCCCCGCCGACGTCGAAGGCGGTGAGGACGAGGTCCTCGCGACGGTGGTGGGCACCGGTGACGTCGGCCCGGAGGAGATCCTGGCCTGGTGCGACGGCCGGATTCCGGCCTTCGCGATCCCGCGCTACCTTCGATTCGTCGGCGAACTGCCGAAGACGCCGTCGGAGAAGGTCCGCAAGGCGGTCCTGCGCGAGGAGGGCATCACCCCCGACACCTACGACCGCACCGCGGTCTCCGACAGCGACCGCACCGCGGTTCCTGCGGTCTGACGGCCGGGAAAGGCAACCGAGATGGACTACAGCAAGAACGAGACGCACGAGGAGATCCGGCGGGGGATCCGCGATCTGTGCAAGCGGTTCCCCGACGAGTACTGGGCCGAGCACGACGAGTCCCACGAGTTCCCGTGGGAGTTCTACAACGCCATGGCCGAGGGCGGCTGGATGGGCCTGACCGTCCCGGAGGAATACGGCGGCGGCGGCCTCGGCGTCACCGAGGCCGCGATCGTCGAGCGGGAGATCGCCGCGTCCGGCGCCGGCATGGGCGGGTGCAGCGCGGTGCACATCGGCATCTTCGGGTTCGAGCCGATCATCCACCACGGTTCCGAGGAGATGAAGCGCAAGTACCTGCCGCGCGTCGTCACCGGTGAGCTGCACACCTCGTTCGCCGTCACCGAGCCGGACGCCGGCACGGACACCACCAACATCCGCACCTTCGCCAAGAAGGTCGACGGCGGGTGGCTGGTGTCCGGCAAGAAGGTGTGGATCACCAAGGCGCAGGAGGCCGAGCGCATGCTCCTGCTGTGCCGCACCAGCCCCCGCGACGAGAACGCCAAGCGCACCGCCGGCATGACGCTGATGTTCGCGGAGATGGACCGCAGCAAGGTGCAGATCCGGCCGATCCCCAAGATGGGCCGCAACGCCGTCGACACCAACGAACTGTTCATCGACGAGCTGTTCGTCGCCGACGAGGACGTCGTCGGCGAGGTCGGGCACGGCTTCCGCACGATCCTCGGCGGCCTCAACGCCGAGCGGGTCATCTCCGCGAACGCTGCGCTCGGAATCGGTGAGGCGGCGTTGCGCCGCGGCGTCGACTACGCCAAGCAGCGCGAGGTCTTCGGCCGTCCCATCGGTCAGAACCAGGGCATCGCGTTCCAGCTCGCCGAGGCGCGCATCCGGCTCGACGCCGCCGAAGCGGTCCTGGACAAGGCGACGTGGATGGTCGACCAGGGACTGCCGTGCGGCCGCGAGGCGAACGCGGCGAAGTTCCTGTGCGCCGAGGCCGGCTTCTACGCCGCGGACGTGGCCCTGCAGACCCACGGTGGCTTCGGGTACGGCAAGGAGTTCCACGTCGAGCGGTACTTCCGGGAGGCCCGCCTCATGCGGATCGCGCCGATCAGCCAGGAGATGGTCCTCAACTACACGGCCGAGCACGTGCTGGGCCTGCCGCGAAGCTACTAGGAGGGCGACGTGCAGCCGTATCGTTCGATCCTGTTCGTCCCGGGGCACCGCCCGAAGTGGGTGGACAAGGCGATCGCCGCCGGCGCCGACTGCGTGGTGCTCGACCTCGAGGACTCGGTGCCCGCCGCGGAGAAGGCGGCGGCCCGCGCGACCGTCGCCGAATCCATAGCCCGCGTGCGTGAAACGAACCGGGAAGTCGGGTTGTTCGTGCGGGTCAACCCGCTCGCCACCCGGCTGACCGGCGCCGATCTCGAGGCGGTCGTGGTGCCCGGACTGACCGGAATCTTCGCCCCCAAGATCGAGCAGGCCACCGACGTCCTGCGCTACGACGCCCTGCTCGACCACTTCGAGCTGCGAAACGGCGTCGACGGGCTCGAGTACATCGTCCCGGTCGAGACGGTGCGCGCCATCCACAACTGCCTCGAGGTCGCCACCGCGTCGCCGCGCGTCGGGGCGATGATCGGACCGTCCGCCGAGCACGCCGACATCGCCCGCGAGGTCGGCTACGAGTGGACCCCGGAGGGGCAGGAGACGCTTTACCTGCGCAGCCGGGTGCTGCTGGCCTGCCGGGAGGCCGGCATCCACGCCCTGACCGGCCTGTGGGAGGATCTCGAGAACCTGGACGGGCTGCGCGAGTTCGCGGTGCGCGGCCGCCGGCTCGGGTTCCGCGGGATGATCGCCATCCACCCCTCCCACGTGGCCACCGTCAACGACGTGTTCAGCCCGTCGGAGCAGGATCTGGAGTTCTACCGCGGACTCGCCGAGGCCTACGAGAAGGCAGAGGCGGAGGGCGTCGGCGCGCTGCGGTACCGCGGCCTGCACATCGACAAGGCCCACTACGACAAGGCAATTCAATGGCTCGACCGAGCCGAGGCGATCCTACGGAGAGGTGAACGGTGATGCGCGGTCTGTACTTCGAGGAGTTCGAGGTCGGGAAGCACTACAAGCACTCGATGACCCGCACCGTCACCGAGATGGACAACGTGATGTTCACCTCGCTGACGATGAACATCCAGCCGCTGCACCTCGACGAGGAGTTCTGCAAGACGACGATCCACAAGCAGCGGGTGGTGAACAGCCTGTTCACCGTCGCGCTCATCGGCGCGTTCCACGTTCCCGAGCTGACCATGGGGACCACCCTCGGGAACCTCGGCTACGACAAGGTCAAGTTCCCGAATCCGGTCTTCCACGGCGACACCCTGCGCGCCGAGACCACCATCCTGAAGAAGCGTGAATCCGAGAGCCGCACCGACAGCGGCATCGTGTGGTTCGAACACCGCGGCTTCAACCAGCGCGACGAACTCGTCTGCCTGCTCGAGCGCGTCGGCCTGATGGCCAAGCGCCCCACCACCGAGGAAGGTGCCTGAGATGACTGCAGCGCCCGAAACCGAATTCCCCTTGAAGGACTGGGTTCCCGAGACCCGGACCCTGCTGATCGGCGACCGGGAGGTCGAGCCCGCCGGTGAGACGTGGGACGTCTACAACCCGGCCACCGAGGAGGTCATCGCCACCGTCGGCGGCGCCTCCACCGACCAGGTCGACGACGCCGTCGCCGCCGCCCGCGCCGCCTTCCCGGCGTGGTCGGCCCTGAGCGGCGAGGAGCGCTCCCGCCACATCCACCGCTTCGCCGACGTGCTCGAGAAGGCCGCCGACCGGCTGCTGCCCTCGATCGTCAACGAGGTCGGCACGCCGGTCTCGCTCGCCGAGTACCTGCAGGTCAAGATGGCCGTCGACGAGCACCTGCGGTGGGCGGCCGAGGCGGCGAAGACCGACCGCACCGTCCATCTCGGCGAGTACGACAAGCCGGTGCCGACGATGAGCGACGTCGTGTACGAGCCGGTGGGTGTCGTCGCCGCGATCACCGGCTACAACTACCCGCTGAACCTGGCCATCTTCAAGTTCGGCGCAGCGCTCGCCGCCGGCTGCACCGTGGTGCTGCTGCCGTCCCCGCGCACCCCGCTGACCACCCTGTTCCTGGGCGATCTCATCCGCGAGGCCGGCCTGCCGCCGGGCGTGATGAACGTCGTCATCGGCGGCGCCGACGTCGGACAGCGGCTGTCCTCGCATCCCGGCGTGGACCGGGTGTCCTTCACCGGTTCCGACGGGGTGGGCGCCAAGATCATGGAGCAGGCCGCGGCGAACCTGGCCGGGGTGACCCTCGAGCTCGGCGGCAAGTCGCCGAACATCGTGCTGCCCGGTGTCGACGTGCAGAAGATCGCCGTCGAGATGCACCTGCGCTGGTCCCGCAACGGCGGGCAGGGCTGCGCCGCCCTCGCCCGGCTGCTGGTGCACGACTCGGTCTACGACGAGTTCCTCGAGGCCGGTGCGTCGGCATTCGACCAGATGGTCGTCGGCGACCCCTGGGACCGTGCGACGAACATCGGCCCGATGATCCGGCCCGACCACCAGAACCGCGTGCAGGGCTTCATCGACGGCGCGGCGGCCGAGGGCGGCAAGAAGCTGCTCGAGGTGACCAAGCCGCTGCCGGAGAAGGGCTGGTTCGTCAATCCGGTTCTGCTCGGCAACCTTCCGCACAACGCGCGTGCGGTGCAGGAGGAGATCTTCGGCCCCGTCGCGGTGATCCTGCCGTTCAAGGACACCGAGGAGGCCATCCGCCTCGCCAACGACACCCCCTTCGGTCTCGCCGCGAACGTCTGGTGCGACGACCCGGTCGAGGCGCGCCGCGTGGCCGAGAAGATCCGGGCCGGAACGGTGTGGATCAACGGCGGTGGCGCCATGCGCCCGGACGCCCCGTTCGGCGGCTACGGACGCTCGGGCGTCGGCCGTGAACTCGGCGAGTGGGGGATGCGCGAGTACCTCGAGGTCAAGCACATCCAGTGGCGGATCTGATTCGCCGGCAGGGCATTCGGCAGTATCGCATTCGGCCGGGCCGAATCGGACGACAAGGCTAGGAGAGACGACGATGAACGCATCCGCTGCGGGCCCGCTCGCGGGCGTCAAGGTGCTCGAACTCGGCACCATGTATGCCGCCCCCACCGCGGGGCGCATGCTCCGCGACTTCGGTGCCGAGGTGGTCAAGGTCGAGGATCCGACGACCGGCGACTTCGCACGCCAGTGGGTTCCGCAGAAGGAGGGGCTGTCGCTGGGCTTCTCCCGGCTCAACGCCGGCAAGAAGTCCCTCGGCATCGACCTGCGTTCGCCGGAAGGCCGCGACCTGGTGCGCCGGCTCGCGGCCGAGGTCGACGTCGTCGTCGAGTCGTTCCGTCCCGGCCGGCTCGAGGAGTGGGGCCTGGGCTACGACGTGCTGAGCGCGGACAATCCGGGGCTGGTGCTGGCCCGGGTGTCCGGGTTCGGGCAGACCGGGCCCAACCGGAGCCTGCCGGGCTTCGGCACCGTCGCCGAGACGGCCAGCGGGTTCGCCCACGTCAACGGCTGGCCGGACTCGCCGCCGACCTCCCCGCCGTTCGGGTTCGCCGATTCCATCGCCGGCCTGTCCGCCGCGATGGGCGTGGCGATGTCGCTGTACAAGCGGGAACGCACCGGGCAGGGCGACGTCGTGGACGTCGCGCTGTACGAGCCGCTGATGTTCATCATCGGCGACATGTTCCTGCGCTACACCGCGCTCGGGGAGATCCAGCAGCGCATCGGCAACGCCACCGGTGCGGCGTCGCCACGCGGCATCTACGAGGCCCAGGACGGGCGCTTCCTGTCCATCGCGGCGTCCAACCAGGGCATCGCCAAGCGCCTGTTCGCCGCGATGGGACGGCCCGAGATCATCGAGGATCCCCGCTACGCCACCAACGCCGCACGTCTCGAGCACAACGACGAGGTGCAGGCGATGGTGAAGGAATGGGTCGGCTCGATGCCGCGGGCGAGCGTGCTCGAGACCCTGGAGAAGTTCGAGGTCGTCAGCGCGCCGGTGAACGATGCCGCGGACGTCGTCGCCGACCCGCACTTCCAGGAACGCACCCTCGTCGAGATCACGGGCAACGAGATCATGAAGGGCGTGCTGATGCCGGGACCGGTGCTGCACCTCGGCAGCTACGACGGCCCCGACTACGACGGGGTGCCCACCATCGGTGAGCACACCGCCGAGGTGCTCTCGGACCGGCTCGGGCTCACCGGGGACCAGCTCGCGGCGCTCGCCGAGGCGGGGGTGATCGGCCGGCCCTGAGAGCCGCCGTCCCGGTTCGACATCGATGCGGTGAACCGGAATCCGCTCACGACACGACGTGCGCGGATTCCGGTCACACGCGCGCTCCGGATTCGCCGACGCACGCAACGAGACGAGGTAGCAATGCATCTGAGTATCGGTTCGGGGTCGGCCTACGCCAACGACCGCCTCGAGACGGCGGCTGCCATGGCCGACAGCGGCCGGGTGCAGTACATGGGTTTCGACTGCCTGGCCGAACGCACGATGGCCCTGGCCCAGATCCGCCGCCTGCGCGATCCGTCGACCGGGCAGGACGAGCGCATCTCCGCCCTGGTGCCGATCCTGCGCCGCTTCCTCGAATCGGGAGGCCGCGTCGTCGGCAACTTCGGTGCCGCCAATCCCGACGCCGCCGCAGCCGAATTCGCGGCGAACCTCCGCGCCCTGGGGCTCGGAGGGACCCGGATCGGCATCATCCGCGGCGACGACGTGCGGGCGGCCGTCACGGAAGCCGACGTCGCGCTCCCCGAACTCGACACCACCACCCGGGCCGTCGCCGACCGGATCGTCTCCGCCAACGCCTACATCGGGGCCGACCCCGTCGTCGACTGCCTGCAGCAGGACGCCCAGATCGTGCTCGGCGGCCGGATCGCCGACCCCTCCCTGTTCGTGGGGCCGATCTGCCACGAGCTCGGATGGGCGCTCGACGACTGGGACCGCGTCGGCACCGCGACCCTCGCCGGGCACCTGCTCGAGTGCGGCGTCCACAGCACCGGCGGCAACTTCGAGGACCCGCCCTACCGGGTCGTCCCCGATCCCCACAACCTGAGCTTCCCCCTCGCCGAGATCGACGACGACGAGCTGATCGTCACCAAGCTCGACGGCACCGGCGGGGCCGTCGACCTGCGCACCACGCGCACCCAGCTCTACTACGAGATCCACGATCCCACGCGCTATCTCACGCCCGACGTGACCGCCGATTTCAGCGACGTCCGGATCGAACAGGCCGGACCCGACCGGGTGCGCCTGTCCGGCGCCCGCGGCTCCGCCCGCCCCGACACCCTCAAGGTGCTCGTCGGCGTCGACCTCGGCTACAAGGCCGTCGCCGAGATCTCCTACGGCGGCCCGGGCTGCGTCGACCGCGCCCGTCGCGCCGAGGAGATCGTGCGCCGGCGCCTCGAACCGATCCGGGCGCAGATCGACGAGCTGCGGATCGAACTGCACGGCGTGAACACCCTCTTCGGTGATCGCATCGCCGGCGGCGAGCCGGCCGAGGTCCGGCTGCGGCTCGCGGCACGTGCGCTCGATCCCGACGTCGCCAAGGCCGCCGCGTACGAGGTCGAATACCTGTACTTCGGTCCCGCGGGCGGAGGCGGGGTGGTGACCTCGGTCGTCCCGGCCATCGTCGTGACCCCCGCGCTGCTGCCCCGCAGCGATGTCCCCCTGTCCGTGGAGGTGACCACCGCATGAAACTTCGTGACGTCGCGTACAGCCGCTCCGGCGACAAGGGCGACACCAGCAACATCTGTGTGTTCCCGCACGACGACGCCGACTACGAGTGGCTCCGGTCGGTGCTCACCGAGGACGTCGTCGCGAAAGCCTTCGGTGATCTCGTCCAGGGTGAGGTGATCCGCTACGAGATTCCGGTGAACTGCTGCCTGAACTTCGTCCTCACCCGCGCGCTCGCGGGTGGTGTCTCCAGGTCCCTTCGGGTGGATCCGCACGGAAAGTCCTACCAGTCCCTGATTCTCGACATCGATGTACCCGGACGCGAGGAGAAGCGATGATCGACGATCTGTTCGCCCGCGCGTCCCAGGGTCCGTCCGTGCATGTCGGTGGCGGATGGGAGAGCGGGCGGGGTGCGGCGTTCGAATCGATCGATCCCGCCACCGAGGAGGCGCTGGCCCGGTGGCGGGGCGCCGACCGGGCACAGGCCGACAGCGCGATCACGGCCGCCCGGCGCAGCTTCGATGCCGGGGAATGGCGGGCCGCCTCCCCCGAGCAGCGCGCCGGTGTCCTGCGGCGGCTGGCGGATCTGATCGACGAGCACGCCGATCAGCTCACCGAGCTGGTCGTGCGGGAGGTCGGATCGCCCGTCGGTCTGGCCCGCACCCTGCAGGTGGCGCAGCCGGCGATCAACTTCCGGTGGTTCGCCGACGCGGCGCTGCGCGGTCCCCGCGGCGGTTACCAGGAGCGGCTGCCCGGCATCCGCGGTGCCGTCTCGTCCGAGAGCCTGCTGCTGCGCGAACCGATCGGGGTGGTGTCGGCGATCGTCCCGTACAACTACCCGCTGAACATGATCTCGTGGAAGGTGGCACCCGCGCTCGCCGCCGGCTGCAGCGTCGTGCTGCTGCCCTCGCCGCGGGGCACACTGTCCGCGCTGGCCTTCGTGCATCTCGCCGCCGAGGCCGGGCTGCCGCCGGGTGTGCTGAATCTGGTGCCGGGCGGAGCGGACGTGGGTGAAGTGCTCACCACGCACCCCGGCGTCGACATGGTGAGCTTCACCGGATCCTCCGCCGTCGGCGCGACCGTGATGGCGCAGGCCGCGGCCACCCACAAGAAGGTCGTCCTCGAGCTCGGTGGCAAGTCCCCCAACATCCTGCTCCCGTCGGCGGACCTGGCCACCGTCGTGGGGCCGTCGATCCTGCGGTTCTGCCGCAACGCGGGCCAGGGCTGCGGTGCCACCACGCGCATTCTCGTGCCACACGATCGGATCGACGAATTCCTGGATCAGGCCGCCGGATTCATCGAGGAACGGGTGCCGACCGGCGACCCGTCCGACGAGCGCACCGAGGTGGGTCCGCTGATCTCCGCCGAGCACCTCGCCCGCGTGCTGGGCTGCCTCGACCGCACCGTCGCCGCCGGGGGCCGCATCGCGGTCAGTGGCGAGCGGCCGGTGGGCAAGGGCTGGTTCCTGCCACCCACCCTGGTGACGGGCGTGGACAATTCGGCCGAGATCTCCCGGGAGGAACTGTTCGCCCCCGTCGCGGTGGTCCTGCCGTATCGGGATGTCGACGAGGCGGTGGCCATCGCCAACGACTCGCCGTACGGGCTCAACGCGAGCGTCTTCGGTGACCACGCGGAGGCGGTGGCCGTGGCTCGACGCCTCGACACCGGCACCGTCGCGATCAACGGCGGTGGCCCGATGCGGGCCGACGTGCCGTGGGGCGGATCGAAACGCAGTGGCACCGGCGTCGAGATGGGCGAGGACGGATTCCTCGAGTTCTTCCGCGTCAAGCACCTGAACTGGCAGGTGCCGGCATGACACCCGAAACACCGACGACCCCGCGGGCTCCCGCATACCCGATCCTCGACGGCCTGCCGACCGGCAGCGCAACGGGCGCGTACACCGGCGACCGCACGGTGCCGTGGTTGCTCGACCGGTGGCGCACCGACCGGCCGGACAAGACCTTCCTCGTCTGGGAGCCGCATACCGGCGCCGGGGCACAGCGCTGGACCTACGCGGAATTCGGCGCCGCGGTCGATCGGCTCGCGGCCGGACTGCAGGCGCGCGGCATCGCACCCGGCGACCGCGTGGTGTTGCTGATGGACAACTGCCCCGACTTCCTCGTCGGATGGGCAGCGATCGTGTCGGCCGGGGCGGTGGCGGTGTGCCTCAACACCCGCAGCAGCGTCGACGAACTCGCCTACTACGACCGGCACTGTGCCCCCCGCGCCGCGCTGGCCGGAACCGGTCTGGCGGAGACCGCTCGGGACGCCATGCCCGGGCTCGAGTGGATCGCCGCGTCCCGCGGCACCGACAGTCTCGCCGTCCCGTCCGCGGTGTGCCCGGCGCCGACCGGGACGACCTGTGCTCTGGGCGAGCTCTGCGGAGCCGGGGCGGCGCCGGCACCGGTGTCCATCGATCCGCTCGCACCCGCGAGCATCCAGTACACCTCCGGGACGACGGCGCGACCGAAGGCCGTGGTCTGGACGCACGCCAACTGCCTGTGGGCCGCACAGGTCAATTCCGCCCACGCCGGTCTGCGCGGGACCGACGTCGGGCTGATCACCCTGCCGCTGTTCCACACCAACGCCCTGGGGTACTCCTTCCTGGGACTGCTGTGGGCCGGCGCCACCGCGGTGCTGACGCCGAAGTTCTCCGCGTCCCGTTTCTGGGACGTCTCGCTCCGGCACGGGTGCACGTGGGTGTCGGTGGTGTCGTTCATGCTCCGCGCCCTGGCCGGCACACCGGTTCCGCCCGACCACACCTACCGGCACTGGTCGGGCAGCGCGGCCCAGCGGTCGGTGACCGGCGGAATCCGCACGACGGGCTGGTTCGGCATGACGGAAACCGTCTCGCACCCCGTCGTCAGCGAACTGGCCCATCCCGACCCCGACGGGACGATGGGACGTGCGGCGCCCGAATACGCCGTCGCCGTCGTCGGCGCCGACGGTCGTCCCGTGGAACCGGGCATGGTGGGGGAGCTGTGGGTGCGGGGTACACCGGGGGTGTCCCTGTTCGCGGGCTATCTCCACGACGACGACGCCACCCGCGCGGCCTTCACCGCCGACGGGTGGTTCCGCACCGGCGACCGGGTGCGCCAGGACCGGTCCGGACAGTACTGGTTCGTCGAGCGGTCCAAGGACATGCTCAAGGTCGGTGGGGAGAACGTCGCTGCCGCCGAGGTCGAACGCGTGGTCGCCACCGTGCCGGGGGTCCGGGAGGTCGCCGTCGTGGCGAAACCGGACCGCATGCTCGGCGACGTCCCGGTCGCGTTCGTGATCGCGGACGGTGCCGCGCCCGGCGACCTGCCCGCCGAGATCGACCGGGTGTGTGCCGAACTGCTGTCCGACTTCAAACGGCCCCGTCAGATCCATCTGGTGCCGGAGTTCCCGCGCGCCACCTTGAACAAGGTCGCCAAGGCGAAGCTGCGGAACTGGCTTCTCGAGCCGCCTGCGGAAGCGAGGAAGACATGGACCTGGGTGTGATCCTCGGCGACGTGCACACCACGCTGTCGCCGCGCGAACATCTCGACGGACTCCTGCGACAGGTCGAGGCGGCGCAACGCAACGGTGTGCGCTACATCGTGATGGGCCACCACTACATCTACGGCAACCTGCGCTGGCTGCAGCCGATCCCCACGCTCGCCCGGATCGCGGCCGAACTGGACCCCGGCGTGAAGATCGGCACGATGGTGGTGCAGGTGCCGCTGTTCCATCCGGTCGCACTCGCCGAGGAACTCGCCACCCTCGACATCCTCACCCGCGGCAATCTCATCGTCGGCGCCGGCGCGGGGTACCGCCGTGAGGAGTTCACCGCCTTCGGTGTCGACTTCGACCAGCGGTTCGCCATGATGGACGAGGCGCTGCAGATCGTGCGGATGATGTGGACGCAGGACGAGGTCGACTTCCACGGCAAGTTCTGGCGGCTCGACGGCGTGAAGACCCACATCCGCCCCTGGCAGGACCCGCATCCGCCGATCTGGATCGGCGCGTTGAGGGATTCGGGTGTCCGGCGGTCCGCACGGCTCGGGGACGCGTGGCCGGTGACACCGGAGACGCAGACCGAGGACATGCATCGCATGTTCGGCGTGTACGCGGCGGCCCGGCGCAGACACGGGCGGCCCCCGGTCGCGCGGCATCCGCTGCGCCGCGAGATCGTTCCCGGCGCCACCACCGAAGAAGCGTTCCGGCGCTTCGAATTCATGGCACGGGACCGTCTCCTGGCCTACGCCCAGCGAGAACTGGCCACGCGCGATGCCGGCGCTCTCACCGACAGGTTCCGGCAGGTCGCCGCGAAGGAGGCGATCATCGGCACCGCCGACGACTGTCTCGACCAGTTGCGCACGCTCGCGGCGCAGGTGCCCGTCGATCCGGTGATCGTCCGGGCCCAGTGGCCGGACATGACGGCCGACGACGTCGTCGCGTACCTCGACGATCTCGGCCGGGACATCGTTCCGGGTATGCGCGAGATCGTGCCGGTCGATGCCCGTGCCGTGATGGAACACTCGGCGGTCCCGCACCCCGGCCCGACAGGAGAAGCACGATGACGGACGACGATCGCGGCCTCGAACCACGTTGTCCGGTACTCGACTTCGACCACAACTCGGCGTCGCACGCCGAGGACACGGTCGCCTCCTACCGGCGGTTGCGGGAAGCGGGACCGGTGATCCGGTCCACCCGGCACGGGGGCTTCTGGGTACTCACCGACTACGAGGGCGTCTTCGAGGCCGCCCGCGAGGATCAGGTCTTCTCGTCCGCGCGGTGCCCCTACGGGGGCGAGGGCCTGGCCACCGTCATCCCCAAGACGCCGGTGAACCACCACATCCCGGTCGAACTCGACCCTCCGGAACATCGGAAGTACCGCAAGCTGATCAACCCTCTCACCGCCCCGGCGGCGGTCGAGCACCTGCGGCCGGTGATCGAGAAGTACACGACGCGGTTCCTCGACGAGGTGATCGAGGACGGCGAGTGCGACTTCGCAACCGTCATCGGTGTGCCTGCGGTGGTGACGATCGACTGGCTCGGTCTGCCTCCCGAGGACTGGGAACGGTACGCGCACGCGCATCACGCCGCGCTGTCGGACCGACCGGGAACACCGGAGTTCGAGCACGCGATCGCCGTCGAGTTTCCTTGGATGGAAGCACAATTGCGTGCCGCGATCGCCGAGCGGCGCACCTCTCCGCGGGAGGACGTGCTCAGTCGTCTCGTGGGCTCGGAGGTGGACGGCCGGCCGGTCACGGACGACGAGGTGTTCGCCATCGCCGAGCTGCTCGTCTCCGGCGGCGTGGGCACCACCGCTTCCCTCGTCAGCCAGACGCTCATGTACCTCGACCGCCACCACGACCTGCGCCGCACTCTGGCCGCGCATCCGGAGAAGCTACCGCGCGCGATCGAGGAGTTCCTTCGGGTCTTCTCGCCCACGCAGGCGCTGGCCCGCACCGTCACCCGGGACGTGGAGTTCCGCGGGCACGACTTCCGCACGGGCGACCGCGTGCTCCTCGGCTGGGCGTCGGCGAACCGCGACCCGAAGGCGTTCGAGGACCCGGACACCGTGGACATCGAGCGGTGGCCGAACCGGCACACGGCGTTCGGGATGGGTGTGCACCGATGCGCGGGGGCGCACATCGCCCGCGCCCTGTCGCTCGAGCTGCTCGGCCAGATCCTGGTCCGCATGCCGGATTACGAGATCCTGCACGACGAGGTGGTGCCGTTCCCGCATCAGGCGGTCAATCCGGGATGGAAGCGCATCCCCGCGCGTTTCACCCCGGGCCGGCGCCGCGAGGCCCGCGCTGCGGACGATCTGCGAAATCGCAACTGAGGGAACGCCGCTCGCCCGTCGGCCGGAGTGGCCGCTCCGGCCGGCAAACTTTCCGGGTTCTGCCGTTGACGCCCCGGGGTGCGGTGTGAGCATAATCATATTCACAGATTTCCAGATTTCTTCCGCTGCTGTCTTCGCGCAGTCCCGGCGCAGTGCGCCACCGGTGATCGCCGCCGGTAGGTCACGAGCAGGCCGTCCGGGATGCGAACCGAACACCGAGGGAAAGGCTTACACCGTGGGATTCGACGGCATGGTTGCATTCGTCACCGGTGCGGCGAGGGGGCAGGGACGCAACCACGCGGTGCGCCTCGCCCGGGAGGGCGCCGACATCATCGCACTCGACCTGTGCGCGCCGGTGCAAGGGGCCCCGTACGACATGGCCACCCGGGCGGACCTCGACGAGACGATCCGACTGGTGCAGGCCGAGGGGAGGCAGATCGTCGCCTCCGAAGCGGACGTGCGGGATTCGGCAGCGGTCGCAAAGGCCGTGGCGGCGGGCGTCGAGCGGTTCGGGCGCCTCGACGTCGTCGTCGCCAACGCGGGGATCGCCGGCAGCTATCCGGTCGAGGATCTCACCGACGAGATCTGGCGCGACATGATCGACATCAACCTCACCGGCGTGTGGAACACGGTGAAGGCCTCCGTCCCGCACCTGCGAGCAGGCGGCCGTGGCGGCAGCATCGTGCTGATCAGTTCCATCGCGGGACTCAAGGGGCTGCCGAACAACGTCCACTATGCGGCTGCCAAGCACGGCGTGCTGGGCGTGATGCGCAGCCTCGCCAACGAACTCGGCCCCGAGGGCATCCGCGTCAACGCGGTCCTGCCGACCAACGTCGAAACCCGGATGCTGCTCAACGATGCGATCTACAAGCTGTTCCTGCCGGACGAGGCGCAGCCCACCCGTGAGCAGGTCGAACCCCTGCTGCACGGCATGCACGCCCTCGACGTCCCGTTCGTGCAGCCGGACGACGTCAGCAACGCCGTCCTGTTCCTCGCCGGAACCCAGTCCCGCTACGTCACCGGCATCACGATGCCGATCGACGCCGGCGCACTGGTGAAGTAGGGGCAGGACCCGACATGCACTCCGCGACGGAAGGATCCGGCATGCACGACCCCCGGGACCGCCACCCGCGACGGACGGCGGACGTCCTCGAGATCCGTGAGCTGGCGGCGCGGTACGCGCTGGCCGTCGACGACCACGACATGGCGACGCTGGCCGCCCTGTACGCGCCCGACGCCGCATTCTGCGGTCTCACCGAGACGCTGCGCGGCCGGGACGCGATCGTCTCCTACGTGCGGGCCGCGCTCGACGGCTACGACGGCCTCAGCGTGCACACCCCGCACCCCGGCACGGTGGACTTCACCGGCGAGGACACAGCACGCGGCATCGTGCCCTGCCACGTCGAGTTCGCCCAGGCGGGCGTGCAGAGCATTCTCGCCCTCCGGTACCACGATCGCTACGTCCGACGGGACGACCGCTGGTACTTCGGTGAACGCCGGCTCGAGGTCCGGTACGCGACACCCACCACCGCCTACGGGACGGTTCTCACAGCTGCGACAGCACCCGAGGCCCCGCGTCCCGCCGAGCAGGACGGACGGCGCCGGCCGAGTCCGTCCGCCGTCGTCGACTGAACCACCCGAGAGAGGGATTGCGATGCAACACAACGAAGAAACAGACGGGTACGACGTCGTCGTGCTCGGCAGCGGTGCCGCCGGACTGTGCGCCGCGTTGTCGGCTGCCCGGAGCGGAGCCCGGGTGGGGGTGTTCGAGAAGGGCGAGCTGCTCGGCGGCACCACGTGCTTGTCGAGCGCCGTGGCGTGGTTGCCGAACAACCGGTACGCGCGGGAGGCGGGGATCGCCGACTCGCGCGAGGGGGCCCTCGCCTATCTCGAGTCGTTGTCGCACGGGATGATCCTGCCCGAACTCGCCGAGGCCTTCGTCGACACGGTTCCCGAACTGCTGGACTGGCTCGACACCACACCGCTGAAGATGCGCCTCGTCGCCGGGTATCCCGACTACCACCCCGAGCGGCCGGGCGGCATGCCGCAGGGCGGACGCTCGCTCGAACCCGAGCTGTTCAGCTTCATCGACCTCGGTCGATGGGAGGACAAGCTCGTCGGGGTCCCGCGCCGGATGACGGTTGCGGAGACCCCCATCGGCGGCGGCACCGGGCACCTTCCGTCCGATGTACGGGAGCAGCGTGAGCGCGACCGTGTCGAGGGTCTGGGGCGTGGCATGGTCGCGGCCCTGCTCCAGGGCTGTCTCGACGAGGGCGTCGCGGTGCACACCGGCGAGCGCGGCGTGCGGCTGATCCAGGACGAGTCCGGCCGCGTCACGGGTGTGCGGTTCGAGGGGCGGGGCGGTCTGCACGACGTGCGCGCCGAGCACGGCGTCGTCCTCGCCACCGGCGGCTTCGAATGGGACGAGCGTCTGCGGCGCGACTTCCTGCGTGGGCCGCTGGCGCACCCGGCCACGGTCCCCACGTGCACCGGGGACGGTCTGCGCATGGCGATGCGTGTGGGCGCGCAGCTCGGCAATATGCGCGAGGCTTGGTGGGCTCCGGTCGCGGTGCTGCCCGGGCAACGGGCGAACGGTGCGCAGGCGGTTCAGCTCGTGCACCGGGAGCGGACGGCGCCGCATTCGATCATGGTGAACCGGCACGGACGCCGGTTCACCAACGAGGCGACCAACTACAACGCCCTCGGCGGCGCGTTCCATCATCTCGACGCACACGACTTCGACTATCCGAACCAGCCCTGCTGGCTGATCTTCGACGCCGACCATGTCGAGAAGTACGGGGCGTTCGGGGCCGCGCCGGGTACGGAAGTGCCCGAGTGGGTGGTGCGTGCCGACACCCTCGCCGATCTCGCGCGGCGGATCGAGGTCCCCGCGGACGCGCTCGAGTCGACGGTGGCCCACTGGAACGAGCACGTGCGCCGGGGCCACGACAGCGAGTACCACCGCGGGGAGAGCGTGTACGACGGGTTCGTCGGTGACAAGAACAAGTACCCGGGCGTGGAATCCACCCTGGGGCCGGTCGCGCGGGGGCCCTTCCACGCGGTGCAGATCCACAGCAGCACGCTCGGCACGAAGGGCGGCCCGCGCACCGACGCCGACGGCGCGGTCCTCGACGTCGACGATCGCGTCATCCCCGGACTGTTCGCCGCGGGCAACGTCATGGCGGCCCCCACCGGGATGGTGTACGGCGGAGCCGGCGGAACGCTCGGTCCGGCCCTGGTGTTCGGCTACCGGGCGGGCCGGGCCGCGGTGCGGACGGCCGGATACCCGTCCGAACCCGACGGCATCCTGATGGAGCCGACGACGGTGTGACATTCGGCGGGCGGACCCGCCGAACACCCGCGCACTTTCCGGTCAGACGCGACAGCAATTGCTGTTGCGTCTGACCGTTGTGCGCGCGGGCCCGGAACCTGTTCCGGCGCGGGACGTAGGTGTCCGACGATCGGGGACCTTCGGACCTAGTGGGCGCGCTAGATAATAATGATGATAAGCATTAAGGTGCTCTTCGTCACAATCCGAGCAGAAGAGGAGATCGGAAATGGGTCGAGTAACCGGGAAGGTCGCGCTGGTCACGGGTGCCGCACGGGGGCAGGGGCGTTCGAATGCCGTCCGCCTCGCGGAGGAAGGCGCCGACGTCGTGATCCTCGACTCCTGCAAGGACATCGACACGGTCGCCTACCCGCTCGCCACCCCCGACGACCTCGCCGAGACCCGCCGTCTCGTCGAGGCCGCGGGCCGTCGCTGCCTGTCCCGCGTCGTCGACGTGCGCGACCAAGCGGCCCTCGACCTGCTCGTCTCCGACGCCGTCGACGAGTTCGGGCACATCGACATCGTCAGCGCCAACGCCGGCATCGTGAGCTTCACCCCCACCTGGCACCTCAGCGACGAGGAGTGGCAGAACGTCATCGACGTCAACCTCACCGGGGTCTTCCACACCGTGCGGGCCGTCGTCCCACGCATGATCGAGCAGGGCACCGGCGGCGCGATCGTACTCACCAGCTCCGTCGCGGCGATCCGGGCGAGCCGCAATCTGGGGCACTACGCCGCCAGCAAGGGTGGGGTGGTCAGCCTCATGCGCACCCTCTCCAACGAGCTGGGGGAGCACGGTATCCGGGTCAACACCCTCAACCCCGGCACCGTCCGCACGGATATGATCGAGAACGACGCCATGTACCGGATCTACCGCCCCGACCTCGAATCGCCGACGCAGGCGGACATCGTCGACCACTGCCGCCGGCGCAACGAGCTCGACGTCCCCTGGGTCGAGCCCGTCGACATCAGCAACGCCCTGGTCTGGCTGGCCTCGGACGAGGCCCGCTACGTGACTGGCGTGGTGCTGCCCATCGACGCCGGACTGCTCGCCAAGACCTAGGCCTCCGGCTCGCCGCCGAATCCCGACTCGGAAGGAACGCACGATGGAAAGCCCCGCCCGCTGCCCGGTCGTCCACTTCGACCACAACTCGCCCGAACACTCGGCCGATCCGGCCGAGTCGTACCGGAAGATCCGGGAAACCGTCAAGATCGGCTGGACTCCCGCCCACGGCGGCTACTGGGTGCTCTCCGACTACAGCTCGGTCTTCGACGCCGCCCGCGACGACGAGACGTTCTCCTCGGCGCGCAGCGGGTACGGCGGCGAGGGACTGTCCGTGGTGATCCCGAAAACCCCGCACCACGACCACATTCCGATCGAGCTCGATCCGCCCGAGTTCCGCAAGTACCGCAGGATCGTCAACCCGGTCAGTGCGCCGGCCGCCGTCGAGAAGATGAAGCCCACGATCGACCGGCACGTCGCGGGCTTCATCGACAGCGTGATCGAGAGCGGCGAGTGCGACCTGACATCGGTCATCGGGGTGCCCTCCATCGTCACGGTCGAGTGGCTCGGCCTCGACGTCTCGGAGTGGCGCCGCTATTCCAACGCCCACTTCCAGGTGCTCGCCGGGATCCCCGGTACCCCCGAGCACACCCACGCGGTCGAGGTCGACTTCCCGTACCTCGCCGGCCGCATCGAGCAGACCATCGCGGAACGGCGCGCGGCCCCGGAGGACGACATCATCAGCTACCTCGTCCAGCAGGAGGTCGACGGCAGCCCGATGAACGATCACGACGTCTTCGCGATCGTCGACCTGCTCATCTCCGGTGGCGTCGGCACCACCGCCTCCCTGGTGAGCAACTCGCTGGTCTGGCTCAGCCGCCACAAGGACGTGCGGCAGCGGCTGGCCGACCATCCCGATCTCCTCGATCACGCCATCGAGGAGTTCCTGCGGTACTTCTCGCCGACCCAGGCGCTCGCCCGCACCGTGACACACGACGTCGAGTTCCACGGCTGCCCCATGCGCAAGGGTGACCGGGTGCTGCTGTCCTGGGCTTCCGCCAATCGGGACTCGGAGCTGTTCGACAAGCCCGACGAGATCGACATCGAACGCTGGCCCAACCGGCACACCGCCTTCGGTATCGGTGTGCACCGTTGCGCCGGTTCGCATCTCGGCCGCTACATGTCGCACGCGCTGATCAGCCAGGTGCTCGAACGGATGCCGGACTACGAGGTCGACTACGACGCGCTGCAGCCCTACCCGCGACAGGGCGTGAACACCGGCTACCAGCGCATCCCGGCCACCTTCACGCCGGGCCGGCGGGTACTGACGGACTACACCCTGCAGTAAGGACTTCCGATCCGCGACGGTCCCGGTCGTCCGCGTAGGTATTCGCTTACGCGGACGACCGGCCGTTTCGCGGATCTCGCCGAGGGCTGTGCTCGGGATGTCCGGTCTCAGCCGAGGGTGCCCGTCGGTTCGAACTTCACGCGGAGTTCCGGGATGCTGCGCGTGTACAGGCCTTCCTCGCGCGGGACGAAGCCGTCCTGGTACTCGATCGAGTCCATCGTGTCGAGCACGAGGTTCAGCGCGATGGTCATCTCCGTCTTCGCGAGCATCGAACCCACGCAGAAGTGCCGGCCGAGGATGAACTGCACGTGGTTGGCCGCACCGCTGAAGGCCCGATCGACGTTGAGATCGGTTCGGAAGATGTCGAACTCGTCCGGGTTCGAGAAGTGGCGCTCGTCGCGGTTGGCGGCCGCGAGCATCATGATGCACGTCGCCCCCGCGGGGATGGTCGAGTCCTCGATCTGCACCTCGTCCTCGGTCTGGCGCATGATCATGTGGACAGGTCCGGAGTAACGCAGCGTCTCGGCGATGACGCGGTCGGCGAGACTGCGGTCCTCGCGGACGGCCCGCATCTGGTCGGGGTGATCGATGAGATTGCGGATCATGCTGGCGATGGCCTTGTCCGTGGTCTCGCCACCGGCGACGAGGAGCAGGCTGACGAAGGCCTTGATCTCCTCGTCGGACATCTGCTCGCCGTCGACCTCCGCACGGCACAGGCGCGAGAGCAGGTCGTCGCCGTCGCCGGAGCGTCGTTCGCGGATGATCGGCAGCATGTACTCGCGCAGCTCGACGTGGGTACGTTCGGCGGCGGCGTTGATCTCGGGGTCTCCGGCCAGGTTGTTGAGGTAGGCCATGATCGAGAAGTACCAGGTGCGGAACCGCTCGTGATCGCTCTTGGGCAGTCCCAGCATGTCGACCATGACGTTGATGGGGAATCGGCTGGTGAACTGGGAGACGAGTTCGGCCTCGCCCTGTCCGGCCACCTCGCCGAGCAGCTCGCCGGCGTTGCGGGCGACGATGCCGCCGATCAGGTCGGCCGCGTTGTGCGTGATGGCCGGCATGAACTTCTCGAGTCCGTTGCCGCGGAAGAACGGGTTGAGCAGCGCGCGATGCGTCGAGTGCTCGCGACCTTCCATCTGCAGGATGGTGCGCCCGTGGATGGGCTCGAGCTGCCATTCGTAGTTGCGGCTGGAGAACTTCGGGCTGCGGAAGGCTTCGGCGCAGTCGGCGTACCGGCTGATGAGGTAGCTCTCCGTGGCTTCGTGGCGCAGGGCGGGGTAGTGGTCGCGCAGTACGCGGTGGAACGGGTAGGGGTCGGCGAGGAACTCGGGGGAGAGGATGTCGGGGGCGGTGGGGCGGGGTTCGACTGCGGTCACTCTGGAATCTCCTGATCGTCGAATCGAGGGGTCGAGCAGGATCGGTGCCGGCAGGCACCGGTCGGGGTCGTGCCGCTCCGCCGAGGGTCTGGGGCCGGAGGGGGGAAGTGATCCGGATCACTAAGTGCTGATAACTATAAATACGATCTGAATGATGTCAATGGATTTGGTGAAACGGGTTCTCGACGGGAACGGGCGCCCACCCCTGAGGGGTGGACGCCCGTTCCCGGAAGCGACGGTGATCAAGCCGATTTCGGTGGCTCCAGCGTGTGGAGGGCGGCGAGCAGTCGTTCGGGAATCTGCGCCTTCTTCCCGTCCGCGCCTCGCACGGCGAACGTGATCTTGCCGTGCGCGACGAGTTCTTCGCCGCGCTGGAAGTCGAATCCGAGCGCATACGACGTGGTGCCGAGGTGGTCGAGGACGACCGTGCAGGTCAGTTCGTCGAACACCTCGCAGCTGGTGAGGTACTGGCACTCCGACTTCAGGCCCACGGTGTAGACGCCGACGGTGTCGAGCATCGTGTGGCTGTCGAGGCCGAACGAGTGCAGCCAGACGCTGTACGTCCGTTCCATCCACGGGTAGTTGATCGCGAAGTACGAGATGCCGACGGCGTCGCAGTCGCCGTAGGCGAGCTGGAAGCGCTGCTGGGTGACGGCGGTGGTGGCGGTGGTCATGTCTTGTCCTTCCGGGCGGATCAGGGGTGGCCGCCGTCGACGGTGACGATGGAACCGGTGGTGAAACTCGAGGCGTCGCTCGCGAGGTACAGGGCCGCGCCCACGATCTCGTCGGGCTGGCCGCCGCGCTTGGCGGCGAAGCTCTGCGCCCGCCGCGAGAATGCCTCCATGTCCCAGGAGTTGCTCACGTCGGTGAGGAAGGTACCGGCCATGATCGCGTTGCTGCGCACCGTGGGACCGAACGCGTGCGCCATGCCGATGGTAACGGCGTTGAGTCCGGCCTTGGCGGCGGCGTAGGGCAGGATGTCGGGCCTGGGGTGGACGGACCCGGCACTGGAAATGTTGATAATGGATCCGCCGTCACCCTGCGCCATGCGGGTTCCCACGAGTGCCGCGAGCCGGAACGGGCCCTTGAGGTTCACTCCGACCACCTTGTCGAACAGCGTTTCGCTGACGGTATCGAGGCTGTCGTACAGCGGGGACATGCCCGCATTGTTGATCAGGACGTCGATCTTCCCGAAGTGGTCGTAGGCCGCGTCGACGAGTTCCTCGATCGACTCCCACCTGCCGACGTGGAACGAGTGCGCGAGCGTCTTGCGGCCCGTCTCCTCGGTGATCTCGTCGGCGGTGGCCTGGCACGAGGCCAGGTCACGGCTGGCGATGACGACGTCGCAGCCGGCTCGGGCCAGCCCGAACACCATGGCGCGGCCGAGGCCCCGGCTGCCGCCGGTGACGATCGCGGTGCGGTCGGTGAGATCGAACGCGCGCGTGGGGTCGAACCCCGGGCGGGTCCGGCCGGTCGTTGAATCGGTCATCGAATTCCTCCGCTGGTCCTGGTTGACGGTACCCAATTCCTTGCTATTGTGATCATAGATTAGCGGATAGTGATCCAGTTCACGACAATGGCCGAGACCGCACCGAGTCACAGCACCGTGGCGCCTCCGGTGAGCGGACGCATCGCCAGAACGGAGTACAAGGTGAGTGACGACCAGCAGGACCTGTTCGCCCTGCCGCAGCGATACCTCCACCTCCAGCGGGAAGCTCGCGCCCTCGCGGCCGAGTGTGCCGACATCGCCGCGCGTGCCGACGAGGCGGACAGCTTCGACCCGGACGTCCGCAAGCGGCTGACCGCGTCCCGTCTCACCGAGGTCGTCGTGCCGGCCGCCTCCGGCGGCCGCTTCGAGAAGGTCGACTCGCTCGCGGTGACCATTGTGCGCGAGGCCCTCGCCGCCGAGTCCGCCCACCTCGACTCCATGTTCGGTATGCAGGGCATCGGCAGCTACTGCATCAGCGTCGGCGGGTCCGAGGAACTCAAGGCGGAGTGGCTGCCCAAGGTGGCCCGGCTCGAGGCGGTGGCCGCGCTCGGCCTGACCGAGCCGCACGTCGGATCCGATCTCAAGGCCCTCAGCACCACCGTCGTCGAACGCGACGGCAAGCTCGTCGTCGACGGCCACAAGTCCTTCATCACCAACGGCGGCGACGCGGACTTCTACAGCATCCTCGCCCGCGAGGGCGACGGATACTCCCTCGTGCTGGTCCCGGCCGGCGCGCCCGGCCTGCGCATCGAGCACCCGCACCAGATCATCGCGCCCCACGTGCTCAGCGACGTCATCCTCGAGAACGTCGAGGTCCCGGTCGGCAACCGCATCGGGGAACCGGGCAAGGGCTTCGCGCTCGTCCTCGCCACCCTCGCCACGTTCCGCGTGTCCGTGGCCGGCGCCGCCGTCGGCGTGGCCCAGGCCGCGCTGGACGAGGCCGTCGCCCATGCCAAGTCCCGGGAGGGCTTCGGTGTCAGCCTCGCGCGCCTGGGGTCGGTGCCCGAGCACCTCGCCTCCTGCTGGACCGACATCGAGATGGCGCGCTCGCTGACCTACCGCGCGGCCGCCGCCTCGGCCCGCGATGCCCGCGCCAATCTGCACCTGTCGTCGATGGCGAAGGTCGGGGCAACCGAAGCGGCAGCTCGCGTCGTCGACCGATCGGTGCAGATCATGGGCCGTTTCGGACTCGTGCGCGGCGGCAAGCTCGAACGCCTCTACCGAGAGGCGCGTCCCATGCGGATCTACGAGGGCTCGACCGAGGTGATCTTCGATTCGCTGGCCAAGCAACTCGTGAAGGAAGCCCCGTAGGGGCAGAATGCGGACCAGAGGCAGGAATCCATGACAACGGACGCGAACACCACCAAGCTGGAGCGAGTCGTCATCCGCTTCGCGGGCGACTCGGGTGACGGCATGCAGCTGACCGGTGACCGCTTCACCTCCGAGGCGGCCGCGTTCGGCAACGACCTCGCGACGCAGCCCAACTTCCCCGCCGAGATCCGGGCGCCCCAGGGCACCCTGCCGGGGGTGTCGTCGTTCCAGATCCAGATCGCGGACCACGACATCCTCACCGCGGGTGATCGACCGGACGTCCTCGTCGCGATGAACCCGGCGGCACTGAAGGCGAACATCGACGATCTGCCGCGGGGCGGCACCGTCATCGTCAACACCGACGAGTTCACCAAGCGCAACCTGTCCAAGGTCGGCTACGCCGCCGACCCGCTCGACGACGGAAGCCTCGACGAGTTCGTGGTCCACCAGGTCCCGATGTCGAGCCTGTCGGTGGGTGCGGTGGAGCCGGCCGGCCTGAGCCGCAAGGACGGGGAGCGCGCGAAGAACATGTTCGCGCTCGGGCTGCTGTCGTGGATGTACAACCGGCCGGTGGAGCGGATCGAGGAGTTCCTGCGCACCAAGTTCGCCAAGAAGCCGCAGGTCGCCCAGGGAAATCTGCTCGCCTTCCAGGCCGGGTGGAACTACGGCGAGACCACCGAGACGTTCGCGACGACGTTCGAGGTGGCCAAGGCGGACCTGCCGGTCGGCACGTACCGGCAGATCACCGGTAACACCGCGCTGGCCTACGGTCTGGTGACCGCCGGTGAGCTGTCCGGGCTCGAGGTGTTCCTCGGGACGTACCCGATCACCCCCGCCTCCGACATCCTGCACGAGCTGACCAAGCACCGTGGTCTCGGCGTGACCACATTCCAGGCGGAGGACGAGATCGCCGCCATCGGCGCAGCGGTCGGCGCCTCCCTCGGGGGCGCACTCGGTGTCACCAGCACCTCCGGCCCGGGCCTGGCCCTCAAGAGCGAGGCCATCGGCCTGGCCGTCATGACCGAGCTGCCGCTCGTCGTGATCGACGTGCAGCGCGGCGGACCGTCGACGGGCCTGCCCACCAAGACCGAGCAGTCCGATCTGCTGCAGGCACTGTACGGACGCAACGGCGAGTCGCCCGTCGCCGTGCTCGCGCCGCGCTCCCCGGCCGACTGCTTCGCCACCGCCGTCGAGGCGGCCCGCATCGCCCTGACGTACCGGACGCCGGTCCTGCTGCTGTCCGACGGCGCCATCGCCAACGGCTCGGAGCCCTGGCAGATCCCGCAGGTCGACGAGCTCGCCCCGATCGATCCGAACTACGAGACGGGCCCGGACGCCGCCGGCACGCCGCTGCGTCCCTACGCGCGGGACCGCGAGACCCTCGCCCGTGCCGTGGCGATACCCGGGACTCCCGGCCTCGAGCACCGGCTCGGTGGCCTCGAGAAGGCGAACGGCAGCGGCAACATCTCCTACGATCCCGCCAACCACGATCTGATGGTGCGCCTGCGGCAGGCGAAGATCGACGGCATTTCCGTTCCGGACGCCGAGGTCGACGATCCGTCGGGGCAGGCCGAACTGCTGATCGTGGGCTGGGGCAGTTCCTACGGGCCGATCGGCGAGGCCTGCCGCCGCGCCCGGCGTCGCGGTACCGCGGTCGCCCACCTGCACCTGCGGCACCTGAACCCGTTGCCGCGCAACCTCGGTGAGGTGCTCGGCCGGTACCGCACGGTGATCGCGCCGGAGATGAATCTGGGGCAGCTGACGAGCGTGCTGCGGGCGCGCTACCTGGTCGACGTCCAGCCGGTGACGAAGGTCGAGGGTCTGGCTTTCCTCGCCGACGAGATCGTCGACGCGATCGATGCCGCGCTCGCCGGCACCCTGCGCGAGTTCGAAGACGCCAAGACCACCGCGGCGCTGGCTGCGGCCGAGTACCGGCCGGCGCCTGACCGCGAGGAGGAATCGGCATGACCGAATTGATCAGCCGGGTCGGCACCGATCTCGGGCTCAGCGCTACCGCGCTCGTCCCGACGACCGACGCCCCGCAGAAGGCCAAGGACTTCACGAGCGACCAGGAGGTGCGCTGGTGCCCGGGTTGCGGTGACTACGTCATCCTGGCCGCGATCCGCAACTTCCTGCCCGAACTCGGGCTGCGCCGCGAGAACTTGATGTTCGTCTCGGGCATCGGCTGTTCGAGCCGGTTCCCGTACTACCTCGACACCTACGGGCTGCACTCCATCCACGGCCGCGCGCCGGCGATCGCGACCGGCCTGGCCGTCACGCGGCCCGACCTGTCGGTGTGGGTCGTCACCGGTGACGGCGATGCCCTCTCGATCGGGGGAAACCACCTGATCCACGCGCTGCGCCGCAACGTGAACCTCACGATCCTGTTGTTCAACAACCGGATCTACGGGCTGACGAAGGGGCAGTACTCGCCCACGTCCGAGGTCGGAAAGGTGACCAAGTCCACCCCGATGGGTTCGGTGGACCACCCCTTCAACACCCTCTCCCTCGCGCTCGGTGCCGAGGCCACCTTCGCGGCCCGCGCGCTCGACTCCGACCGCAAGGGGCTGACCGACGTGCTGCGCCGCGCGGCCGAGCACCGGGGCACCGCGTTCGTCGAGATCTACCAGGACTGCCCGATCTTCAACGACGGGTCGTTCGACGTGCTGCGCAAGGAGGACGCGGAGCAGCGGGTGATCCCGCTGCGCCACGGTGAGCCGATCGTCTTCGGCGCGGAGGGGCAGAAGTGCGTCGTCCGTGACGGATTCGGTCTGCGCGTGGTGGACACGGCATCGGCGGATCCGGGATCGATCGTGGTGCACGATGCGCACGCCGACGACCCGGAGTACGCCTTCGCGTTGTCGCGACTGTCCGACCAGGACCTCGCCCACACCGTGTTCGGCGTGTTCCGCAGCGTCGCCCGCCCGACCTACGACGATCTCGTGCGCGAGCAGAACGAGAGCGCCCGAGCCGGCGAGCCCCGTCGACGAGAATCCTTGCAGTCCTTGCTGACCGGGCACGACACCTGGACCGTGTCCGAATCACGCTGAGTGCCGTCTCCCGGCACGGAAATCGGGGTCTTCGTACCCCTAGACAATGCGCATGATTAGTATAAAGTGACTGTCATCACATCTCTTCCCTCCCTTCGGCAGGAGTAGTCGTAATGTCGCTCAGGAACGAAATCGAAAACGCCCTCGCCCGATACGCTCTCGCCTACGACGACGGCGACATGGACGGTGTCGAGCGCGTCTTCGGTGAAACCGCCGTGTTCACCATGAAGATCGGGGACGGCGACCTCATCGGGCCGCTCAACGGCCGTGAGGAGATCATGGGCCTGTTCCGCGGAGCCCACGAGTCCCAGACCGACCAGCGGCGGCACATCACCACCAATCTGCTGATCGACGAGATCGACGAGAAGAACGTCCGCGCCGTGTCGTACCTGCTCATCACCTCTGCGGAGAACGGTGCCCTGCGGGCGCTGTCCACCGGCAAGTACGAGGACGAGTGGACCAGGAGCGGAGGCGACTGGGTGCTCACCAAGCGGCACATCGCCCTCGACCTCCCGTACTGAGCCTCCGGAGCCACCATGACGATGAACCAGGGCCTCATCCCCGCCAAGTGGGCCGCCCTCACCCCGAACCGCATGGCGTTGTACGACGTCCCCAACGACCGGCGCATCACCTTCGCCGACCTCGACGAGCGCGTCCGGCGCCTGGCGAACGGACTGCGCGGACTCGGCCTCGAGAAGGGCGACCGAGTCGCCGTGCTGACCAAGAACAGCATCGAGTTCCAGGAGCTGTTCTTCGCCGTCGGTCGCGCGGGCCTGATCCTGCAGCCGCTGAACTGGCGACTCGCGACCCCCTCCCTGCTCGGGCTCGTCGCCGACGCCACCCCGAAGGTGCTCATCACCGCGTCCGAGTTCCGTTCCGTAGGAGAGGAACTCAGCCGAGCCGCCACGGTCGAACACTGGCTCGAGTTCGGTCCGGGAGGTAACGGGACGTACGAGGAGCTGCTCGCGAGCTCCAGCCCGGCCGAACCGATCTGGACGCCGAGCATCGGGGGAGACGACCCGTTCTTCATCCTCTACACCGGCGGCACCACCGGCGAATCCAAGGGTGCGCTGCACTCGCACACCAGCGCGGCCGCAGGCATGCTCAACCAGACCGTCGCCGAGCGGGTCGTGCCGACCGACGTCTACATGCTCACCGGCCAGATGTACCACATCCCGGTGGTGCTCTCCATGAACTACATGAAGCACGGATGTCCGGTGGTGCTGGTCAATTTCGAGGCCAAACAGGCGCTCGAGATCATCGAGTCGGAGCGGGTCTCGGCGTTCCTGGGCATCACCACGATGCTGAACTGGATGATGGCCGTGGAGAACTTCGACTCCTACGACCTGTCGAGCCTGCGCAACATCCAGTACGGCGGCGGCCCCATGCCGTCCGCGATCGTCCGCAGCGCGCTCGAGGCGTTCCCCTGCACCCTCATCCAGGGGTACGGCCAGACCGAGGGCACGACCATGTCGTTCCTGTCCCAGGAGGACCACCTCGACGCGGTCAACGGAATCAACGAGCACCGGCTCAAGTCCTGCGGCCGGGAAGGCTTCGGCACCACCATCCGGGTCGTCGACTTCGACGGCAACGAGGTCCCCAAGGACGGCAAGACCCCCGGCGAGATCGTGGTCCGCTCCGAAGCCAACATGCTCGGCTACTGGAACAAGCCGGAACTGACCGCACAGACCCTGCGGGACGGCTGGATGTGGACCGGCGACGTCGCGGTCTGGGACGAGGACCACTACGTCTACATCGTCGACCGGGCCAAGGACATGATCATCTCCGGCGGCGAGAACATCTACAGCATCCAGGTCGAGGAGGCCATCGGCGCCCACCCCGCCGTCCTCGAATGCGCCGTCATCGGCATCCCCGACGACGAGTGGGGTGAGGTCGTCAAGGCCGTCGTGGTTCTCAAGCCCGGGCAGACCGCCACCGAACAGGAGATCATCGACACCGCCAAGCGGAACCTGGCCTCCTACCAGAAGCCCCGTTCGGTGGACTTCGTCGACGCCCTGCCGAAGGCGCCCACCGGGAAGATCATGAAGCGGGACCTGCGGGCCCCGTATCTCGAGACGACGGCGGCCCGATGACCGTGGACACCGGGCGCCGGGTGCCGACCGAAGCCGAGCTCGCCGACCTCGTCGGTACCCGCTTCCCGGGCGGGCAGGCCACGCTCGAGCCGTGGTGGGTGCACCTCGTCCTCGACAGCATGCTCGCCGACCCCGCCGACGGCGGCGCGCACCCGGTGCTGGTGTTCCTCGTCGCCACCGGCGCGATGGGCTGGAGCTGGGACGAGTTGTTCGCCGTGTTCGGGGCCACCGAGGCCGACGGGCCGATGGCCGGCGAGACCGAGACGGTCGTGCACCGGCCGCTGCGCGTCGGCGGCACCTACCGCGTCTCGGGCGAGATCGTCTCCGCCACGCGCAAGGTGGGCCGGCGCACCGGCGTCTTCGACATCGTCGGCTACCGCCTCGACCTGCACGGAGAGGACGGCGCGCTGTGCGCCTCCACCACCAACTCGATCGTGTTCCCCCGCCGAGGAGAAACATCATGAAACCGGCTGTCGGGCAACAGATTCCCGAACGCACCGTCGATGCGGTGGATCCGGCCCGGATGAAGACCCTCTCGGCCCTCATGCGTGACCCGAACCCGATCCACTTCGACCGGAACGCCGCGGCTGCGCTGGGCCTCGGGGAGCGCACGGTCAATCAGGGGCCGAGCAACATCGCCTACGTCGTGTCCATGCTCGGATCCTGGGCCGGCGGGGTGGACCGGGTCACCGGATACCGGTTCCGATTTCTCGGCAACGTGTTCGAGGGGGACCGGCTGCGTGCCGCAGGGGTGGTGACCGACGTCGAGGACACCGCCGACGGTCTCCTGGTGCGCTGCGATCTCACGCTCGACGTCCTGGGCGGCGCGCGCGTTCTCGAAGGCACCGGGACCGTCCTGGTCCCCGCCGAGCACTAGACATCGTTTTCCACGAGAGGAGCGTCAACCATGGCAGGACGAGTAGAAGGCAAGGTCGCGTTCATCACCGGGGCCGCCCGCGGCCAGGGCCGCAGCCACGCGCTGCGGCTCGCCGAGGAGGGCGCCGACATCATCGCGGTCGACATCTGCGAGAACATCGACACGGTGACCCCGTACTACCCGCTGGCCACCGAGGACGAGCTGAAGGAGACCGTGCGGCTCGTCGAGGCCCTCGACCGCCGGATCGTGGCCCACCGCGCCGACGTCCGGGATCGCGCAGCGCTGCAGCGCGCCTTCGACGACGGCGTGGCGCAGCTCGGCGGTGTCGACATCGTGGTCGCCAACGCCGGCATCGCCACCTACGGCCGCTCGTGGGAACTCACCGCCGAGCAGTGGCGGGACATGATCGACGTCAACCTCACCGGCGTCTACAACACCGCCGTCGTCGCGATCCCCACGATGATCGAGCAGGGCCGCGGGGGTTCGATCATGTTCACCAGTTCCATCGGCGGACTCAAGGGTATCCAGCAGGTCGCCCACTACGTCTCGGCCAAGCACGGCATCGTCGGCCTCATGCGCACCATGGCGAACGAGCTGGGCCCCTACAGCATTCGTGTCAACACCATCCACCCGACGAACGTCGACACCATCATGATCCAGAACCCGGGGACGTACGGGATGTTCTCCCCCGGGGATCCGGAGCCGTCGCAGGAGAAGGCGATGCCGGGGTTCATGTCGCTGAACACGCTGCCGGTGCCGTGGGTCGAACCGATCGACATCAGCAACGCGGTGCTGTTCCTCGGCAGCGACGAGGCGCGGTACGTCACCGGAGTCACCTTCCCGGTCGACGCCGGCGCATACGTGAAGTGATGTGAGATGGCCGTCGGCATCGACGACAACGAGGATCTGCGCACGCTACGGGTCGACGAGGACGGTATCGCCGAACTCGTAGCGGCGCAGCGCGAATGCACCTTCGCCTTCACCACCGCGGCCGGTTGGCCGGCCGGGGTGGTGATGAGCTACTTGCACCACGACGACCGGTTCTGGCTCACCGCCGCGAAGGAGCGCGCCCACGTCCGGGCAGCGATGCGCGAACCCCGTGTGACGCTGGTGGTCTCGAATGCAGGTACCGGACTGCCCGGCAGGAGGATGCTCGCCGTCCGCGGCCGCGTCACCGTCCACGCCGATGCGGAAACCAAACGCTGGTTCTACCCGGCGTTCGCGGCGCACCATGCTCCGAACGATCCCGAAGCCTTCCAGCGCCTGCTGGACAGCCCGAACCGAGTTGTCCTGGAAGTCCGTCCCGTCCGAATCGCGGTCAGTCACGACTCGACCAGGATGCCGGGGGACGGACGCGGTGGCTCGCTCGGGCCCCGACCGAACAAGGGGTGAACGAAATGACCGCGGATCCGGACTCCGCTTACGCCCATCTGCTCTCGCCGTTCCAGATCGGCCCGATGAAACTGCGCAACCGCGTGGTGCTGCCGCCGCACGCCTCGGCGATCGGCAACATCTTCGGGTCCGAGGCCGACGCCGAACGCAACCTCGCCTACTACGTGTCCCGGGCCCGGGGCGGAGCCGCATGGTTCGACAGCCTCAGCGCCTGGGTGCCGAACACCGGGGTGATCCCGGGGTTCGAACCCACCGGCGTGGGCGCCACGGTCGAAGGTCATTACAGCCTGCCGTTCTTCGTCGAGCGGGTGCAGGCCTATTCCGACGCCCTACACGCCGAGGGGGCGGTGGCGACGGGACAGATGGTGCACCAGGGCGGCATGCCGCACGGCGCGTCGTCGGTCCTGAGCGCTCCGGTGATCAACAACGTTCCGCACAAGCTGAACCGGGACGAGATCGCCTACTTCGTCGGTCAGTACAAGTTCTGTGCGGAGCAGGCCCAGAAGGCACGCCTCGACGGTGTAGAGCTCCACATGAACCACGACGATCTGCTCGAGTACTTCCTCTCGCCGCTGACCAACAAGCGCGACGACGAGTACGGCGGCTCGATCGAGAACCGCTGCCGGTTCCCGGTCGAGGTGCTGCGGGCCATCCGTGACGTGATCGGATCGTCCATGGTCATCGGCATCCGCCTGAACCTGCGCGAGGAGGTGCCGGGCGGGTACGACATCCACGGCGCCATCGAGATCGCGCAGTACCTCGAGAGCACCGGACTCGTCGACTACTTCCACGGCGTGGTGGGCAGCCCGTGGGGCAACCCGTCCTACATCCAGCCGCACTTCTACGAGGCCGGTCAGTGGAGCGATCTCGCCGGGCAGCTCAAGCGGGCGGTGTCGCTGCCCGTCGTGCACACGGGCCGGATCAACCATCCCGATGTCGCGGAGCGGATCCTCGCGGCCGGCGACGCCGACGTCGTCGGCATGGCTCGTGCGCACATCGCCGAGCCGTCGATCGTGGAGAAGGTCCGTACCGGCCGCGTGGACGAGATCCGGCCCTGCGTCGGCGGCAACGAGTGCATCAGCCGCCGCTACGTCGAGGGGCTGCCGTTCGGCTGCGCGGTCAACCCCGTCACCAGCAACGAGGTCGACGGGCCGTGGCCCACCGTGACCGACCCCAAGCGCGTGCTCGTCGTCGGCGGTGGCCCGGCCGGCATGGAGTTCGCGGCCCTGGCCCGGGAGAAGGGCCACGACGTGGAGCTGTGGGAGGCGTCCGACGTGCTCGGCGGCCAACTGCGCACCGCGATCAACGCTCCCACGTACGACATGTTCGAGAAGTACCTGGACTGGCAGCAGCGCCGGCTCGAGCGGGCGGGTGTGAAGATCGACTACCGGCACGCGGCGACGAAGGCGGAGATCGAGTCCGCGGGATTCGACGTGGTGGCGGTCGCCACCGGCTCCACCCGCCGGATCCCGGACATCCCGGGTGTCTACGGCGACAACGTCGCCGACATTCGCGACGTCCTCAACGGCGACGCCGCCGTCGGCAAGCGGGTCCTGATCGTCGCGCAGGACGATCACATGCCGCCGCTGTCGCTCGCCGACTTCCTCACCGATCGCGGGCACGACGTCACCATCGTCTACGCGACCCAGGTCGCGGGACAGCTGCTCGGCCGCTACATCGTCGGCGCGATCCTCGGGCGTCTCGACGAGAAGGGCGTGCAGTACCGGTTCATGGAGGACGTCGTCGAGATCACCCCGACCGGAGTGGTCACCCGCAACGTCTATTCGGGGCGCACCTACCAGGTGGACGGCTTCGACTCGGTGGTGCTCGCCTGCGGTGGCATCGGCGATGCCGACCTGTACGAGAGTCTCGAGGAGGGCCCGGCGGCCGAAGGCGAGCGGGAGGTGCACATTCTCGGTGACGCCTACGCGCCGCGGCGACTGGTGTTCGCCACCCGTCAGGCATATGCGCTGGCCAAGCTGATCTGACGGACACGCGAACGGGGGTGCGGGCTTCGGCCCGCACCCCCG
>NZ_JAUIZP010000015.1:0-2486 GCF_041414735.1 Rhodococcus sp. GXMU-t2271 | reverse complement strand
GCGGGCTCCGCCCCCCACCCCCGTCGTCATGTCCGCCGGCGATGAGCGGGATGTTGCTGCGCCGAGCGGGAGGTTGCCGTCGTCGCTTCTCGTGTTTCGGCGCGAGATCCTCCCGCTCGGCGCGAGATCCACCCGCGCGACACCAACGACGCAGCGAAACGCGCCGGACGATCGCTGGTCGCGATCGTCCGGCGCGAGGCCCCGACGTCAGGCCAGGACGAATCCCTTGAAGTCGGCGTCCCGGACCTCGTTCCACGTCTGCTCGTACAGCACGATGCCGCCGGCGTAGGGCATGAAGATCTGCGGCTTGCCGGGGATGTTCTGACCGCGGTACCAGGATCCCGACTCACCCTGCGGCCACAGGGTCATGTTTGCGATCTCCTCGACCGTCTCGACCCACGCGTTCTGCGCCTCCTCGGTGGCCTCGATCGTGGTCAGTCCGTGCTCGCGCATGTGATCCATGGTCTCGACCGTCCACTCGACGTGCTGCTCGATGGCGGTCACCATGTTCGACAGCACCGACGGGCTTCCGACGTTGGCGATGATGAACATGTTGGGGAAGCCCGCGGTGCCCAGGCCGAGGTGTGTCTTCGGGCCCTCCTGCCATGCCTCCCGCAGCGGCAGACCACCGCGGCCGCGGATGTCGATCTGGGTGAACGCACCGGTGAAGGCGTCGAACCCGGTGGCGAGCACGACGGCGTCGAACTCGTACTCGGTGCCGTCGGCGAGATGCATGCCGTGCTCGGTGAAGCTGTCGAGGGGCTTCTTCCGCAGGTCGACCAGTTCGACGTTGTAGCGGTTGAACGTCTCGTACCAGTCGGTGCCGATGACGGGCCGCTTCGCGCCCATCGGGTACCCGAACGGCTTGAGGCTGTCCGCGACGTCCGGATCGTCGACGATCTCGTCGATCTTGGCCCGGATGAAGTCGCACACCGAATCGTTCGCCCGCTGATCGACCATCAGGTCCGCGAACGCGCCGAGGAAGGCGATGCCGCCGCCCTGCCAGCGCTTCTCGTACTCGGCCCAGCGCTCGTCGTCGCTGACGTCGTACGCGGCCTTGGGGTTGTCGTCGCGGATGCAGCCGGCGGCGGCGGTCCGGCAGGCATGGCGCCGCTCGCGGTAGTTCGCCTTGATGTTCGTGACGAACTCCGGGTCGAGCTTGTGGTTGCGGGCGGGGATGACGAAGTTGGCGGTGCGCTGAAGAACGGTCAGCTTGCCGGCCTGCTTCGCGATCTCCGGGATAGCCTGTACCCCGGACGAACCCGTACCGACCGCGGCGACCCGCAGGCCGGTGAAGTCCACACCCTCCTCCGGCCACGCGCTGGTGCGGTAGATCGGTCCCTGGAACTTGTCGAGGCCCGGAACGTCGACGTCCTTGGGTACCGACAGGCAGCCGACGGCCATGAGGCAGAACCGCGCGACGTACTCGTCGCCCCGGTCGGTACGCACGTGCCACTTCTGCTCGCTGTCGTCGAAACGGGCTTCGGTGACGGCGGTTTCGAGCCGGATGTCGCGGCGCAGGTCGAACCGGTCGGCGACGTGCGAGAGGTACGCCTGCAGTTCGGGCTGCGACGGGTAACGCTCGCTCCACTCCCACTCCTGCTCGAGCTCCTCGTCGAACCCGAAGGAGTAGTCGTGGCTGTCCACGTCGCAGCGGGCGCCGGGGTAGCGGTTCCAGTGCCAGGTGCCGCCGACCTCCTTGCCCTTGTCGAGGGCGACGGCGGTGTAACCGTGGCGGCGCAGCTTCCACAGCAGGTACAGGCCTGCGAAGCCCGCACCGACGACGACGGCGTCGACTTCGGCAGCGGCGGTGGGGGTGGGGGTTGCAGTCATCGGATGGCCTCTCTGACTGAGGGATTCGATCGGATGTGCCGATGTTGCCGCCGGACTCGCGGATTCGGTGGGTCCGGCGGGAGCATGATCCGCCCGGCTGGTCGGCCGGCGCGGAAAAGGTCTGTGACGGGTATCACTCTATCAATGCGAATGGATATAATCAAATACGGGGAGTGATTATATGTGGCGGGCTTCCTGTCTCCTCCCTGCGTGCGGGAGCACTCCACCGCCCCGCGTGCGGGCCCGCTGCCTGCGGAGAATTTCCGAATCCACCATCGAAAGAGGTCGACATGTACCGACTCGTCGCCGCGTACAACCACCCCGAGGATCCCGAGAAGTTCCTCGACCACTACCGCAACGTGCACTCCAAGCTCGCACTGAAGCAGCAGGGCATCCGGAACTACGAATGGGGCGTGTGCTCCACTCCCGACGGCAGCACCCCGCCGCACTTCCTGGTCGCGGTATGCGACTGGGACAGCAAAGAAGCCATGCTCGCGGACATGGCGTCTCCGGAGGGGCAGCAGGGCGCAGCCGACCTCGAGAACTTCGCGCAGGCCGGCGTCTCGTTCGACTTCTACGAGATCACCAAGGACATCTGACCCGGTACACCGACCGGAGACACGCGACCGGGGTGGGGACTGCGCAGTCCCCAC
>NZ_JAUIZP010000014.1:0-7997 GCF_041414735.1 Rhodococcus sp. GXMU-t2271 | reverse complement strand
GTGGGGACTGCGCAGTCCCCACCCCGGCCGCGTGTCTCGGCATCGCACGGTCAGGCGTCGAAGCCGTCCATCTGCGGGGTGGTGAGACCCGTGATGATCCGCTCGGCGATCTTCCAGCCGTCGGCGGTACGGACGTAACGGTCCTCGTTGAGTGCGATCGCCTTGATGGCGGCGCCGTTCTTCATCTCCGCTTCGGAGAAGACGTAGTTCGTACCGGTGGCATGGTCGTCGTCCTCGAAGTCGATGACGTGATTGGTGATGATGTGGAACTGCTTGTCCACCGCCTGTGCGTCCCGCTCGAAGAAGTCGAGGATCTGCTCGTGGCCCTCGTACCGCGTCAGGCCCACGGCGCTGGCGTCCCACACTCCGTCGGGTGCGAAGGCGGACAGGGCTTCCTTGGGGTCGAATCGGTCGAGGCCCCGGGCGTAGAGGTGGGTGACGCGGATGATCTCGTCGATGTCGTCGGCGCGCATGTGTCGGTCTCCGTGTACTCGAGGGAATGGGTCAAGGAACGGACGGCAGGTCGATGCCGTCCAGGTCGGCTCTGATCTGGAGTGCGAGGTACTTGTTGTAGATCCGGGCGAAGGTGAGATTTCCGCCGCTGAACCAGAACCCGTCGTGGCCGGAACGTCGCCACACCGACCGGATCTCGCCCTCGTCGTCGAGGCCCCAGACCGGTCCGCACCGGTCGGCGACCGCGTCGCCCAGGACGCGACGGGCAGTGTCGAGAATGCCCCGGAATCCGGTGGCGAACACGACGGTGTCGGCGGGCAGGACGGTGCCGTCCGACATCACGACTCCCTCGGGGACGAACCGTTCGACGGTCTTCCCGGCGACCAGCCCGATCGACCCGTCCGCGACGAGCCGCGAAGCGCCGACGTCGATGTAGTAGCCGCCGTTGCGGGTGAGGAAGAGGTTCATCGCTCCGGTCCCGCCGTCGCCCAGGCTGTGGCGGAATCCCCGGGCGCTCAGGGCATCGAGCAGGTCGCGATCGATGTCGGCCATCGCCGCGACCGCGGTACGCAGCCCGTCGACGAATCCCTCGTCCCGTCGCGCGAACGACGCGCCGACGAGGTCGGCGATCTCGGTGGGCGCGGTGTCCTCGCCGTAGGCCGGCTTCAGCATGACGTCGACCACGGTGGTGCCGCCGACGACGTACGTCGGACCCCGCTGGACGAGGGTCACGTTCGCGCCGGTGTTGTACAGGTCCTGCGCGATGTCGTGGCCGCTGTTCCCGGTGCCGATGACGACGACGTTCCGGCCGCTCCGTCGTGGGTCCGTCGTGTACCGGCCGGAATGCAGCAGCTCGCCCGCGAATTCTTCGCTCCCCGGAATGTCCGGGACGAGCGGCTCGGTTCCGCTCAGGCCGGTGGCCAGGACCACGTGGCGCGGATGCAGGACGCGCCGTTCGCCGCCGCGGTCGAGGAGCACGTCCCAGCGCTCCGTCGCCGGATCGTGGGAGGCGCTCACCAGCTCCGTGCGGGTCCACACGTTCAGTTCCAGTGCCCGGGAATAGAGTTCGAGCCAGTCACCCATCTTGTCCTTCGGCGTGAACACCGGCCACGTGGGTGGGAACGGCATCATCGGCAGATGGTTCGACCACACGGGGTCGTGCAGCACCAGCGAGTCGTAGCGGTTGCGCCAGTTGTCGCCCACGCGCTCGTGGCGTTCGACGACGAGCGTGTGCACGTTCATCGCGCCCAGATAGGCGGCGAGTCCGAGCCCGGAATGCCCGGCGCCGATCACGAGGACGTCCGGATCCCGGTCGGTGCACTCGGTCGCGAGGCGGCGGTGGTCCCCCCAGTGGGTGGTGACGCGTTCCCCGGGTTCCGGCGCACCGATCGGACGGCGCTCTCCCACAGCCGGTTCGGCCCCGACGAGACTGTCGAGGGCGGTCAGCACGGCGGTCGCACGCCAGCGGTCCGTCTCGTCCGGCGTCAGGCGCGCGACGCCACGGACCTGTCCGAAGCGGACGGTGAGACGGAAGAGCAGCTGTATCACCGGCGGACCGTCGCCGGTAGGCAGCAGAACCGGCGGAGCGGAGGAATCGAGTGCCTCGTCGCGGACCTCGAGGTCCGCCGCGCCGGTGAGCAGCGGCCGGATCGCCGATTCGCCGTGCAGGCTGCGCAGATCACCGGTGAAGGCGAGCAGATCGCGCCACCACGCGTCGGTGGCGAGAGCATCCGGGTAGTCGCCGGCACTGCCCGACCGGAGTGCATCGGCGAAATCCGCGAGCCAGCGCTCGGCGACCTCGGCGGGGCGGGCGGGATCGAGACGCGGGGTGTCGAGTCGTGTGGTCATTGGGTCTCCCGTTCGTCCGGCCTGGTCAGCGCAGGGTGTAGCCGGCGTCGACCTTGAGTTCGGTGCCGGTGACGTACCGGGCCTCGTCGGAGGCGAGGTAGAGCACCGCGTTGGAGATGTCGATCGGTTCGATCCACGGCACGGGCAGGACGTTGGTGGTGGCGAAGACCGGTGCGGCCTGTTCCCGGGTGGGATGCTCCACGTCCGGGAGGAACAGGCGGAAGCAGGATTCGTTCAGGATCATGTCCGTGGCGACGCCGGTGGGGTGCACGGTGTTGACGCGGATGCCGTGCGGCCCCAGTTCCAGTGCCAGCGTGCGCATCAGGCCGACCACGGCATGCTTGCTCGCGGTGTAGGGCGCCACGTTCGGCGTGCCCTTCAGGCCTGCGGTGGAGCTGGTGATGACGATCGACCCTCCGGTGCCCTGCTCGATCAGGTGGGGGGTGACGGCCTTGCAGGTGTGCCACACTCCCTTGAGGTTGATGTCGAGGACGTCGTCCCAGTCGCGTTCGGTGACCAGGTGCGTCTCGTCGCCGAAGAGGAAGATCCCCGCGTTGGCGGCGACGATGTCGATCCGGCCGAGTTCGGCGATGCCCTCGTCGACGACGGCCTTGACAGCGTCGAAGTTGCGGACGTCGGCCTTGCGGGCGATGATCCGGCGGTCGAGGGCCTCGACGGCGCGCACCGTCTCGGCCAGATCCTCCTCGGTGGCGCCGGGGTAGAAGCGGGTGACGCTCTCGATCTCCTCGGCGACGTCGAGAGCGACGATGTCGGCGCCCTCCTCGGCGAGGCGGATCGCGTGGCTGCGTCCCTGGCCGCGGGCCGCACCCGTGATGAACGCGACCTTACCTGCTACCCGTCCTGTCATAGCTGCTCCTTCGGGGCCGCCGACGGGCCCGATCCGCCGTCAGCGGTAGGTGTTCCAGGTGGGAGCCGACTCCGGATAGTCGGCATCGGTGTATCGGGTCTGGGGCCACCGAATCCGTTTGGTGGTACGGAAACTCGAGCCCATCGACTCGAACGGTACCGCGTACATGAACGCTACGGTGCGTCTTTCGAAAAGCCATGCGCCGTCCCGTCGCACGTATCGGTCCCGGTAGCGGAAGGCGGTCATCATCAGCGTGTCGTGGACCGCCAGTTCGGCGTGGCCGGTCATGATTCCGCTTGCGTGCGAGTCGTCTTCGATCGTGACGAGGTGGATCTCGGGGGTGTGCAGCATGGTGTGGTAGCGGTCCATGCTGGAGACGTAGAAGGGTCGGATCTGCTCACGGCCGCGGAGTTCGGTGCCGGCGACCTCGAAGACACCGTCCTCGGTGAACATCGACAGCACGGTGTCGATGTCGTGGTCGTCGACGGCCAGGGCGTAGCGCCCGGCCAGGTCCCGGATCTCGTCCTTGGCGACGAGGCGGCTCAGGGCAGCGGAATCGAGTTCCGCGAGGTTCGAGGCAGTCATCGGCTCTGTTCCTGTCGGAGGTACACGGACGGGCCGGGGCGGAGTGTCGACTCCGTCCCGGCCCGGGCGCCGGGCGCGGGTCACCCGCGCGGTCGCGTGTACCGATCTAGTCGTCGTACATGATGACGCCGCGGATGTTCTTGCCGTCGCGGAGATCCTTGAACGCGGTGTTGATGTCCTCGAGCTTGTAGGTCTTGGTGACCAGCTCGTCCAGCTTGAACTCGCCGCGGCGGTACATGTCGGCGATGAGCGGGATGTCCCGGCGGGCCGTGGTGGTGCCGTACAGGGTGCCCTGCAGGCGCTTGCCCGACATCGCGAAGGTGAACAGGTCGAACGGCACGTCGCGCTGGGTGACCGGCGCCGCCGAGGTGAGCACCAGGGTGCCGCCGCGACGGGTCATCTCCTGCGCGGGGTTGAGCAGGTGCCCGTAGGCGATGTCGACGGTGATGATCACGACGTCGGCGCCCTGTCCGTCGGTGAGCTGATCGACGACCTCGCGGCACTGGTCGAAGTTCTCGGTGGTGTGGGTGGCACCGAAGATCTTGGCCTGGTCGCGCTTGAACTCGACGGGGTCGATCGTGACGACGTTCTTGGCGCCCTTGTGTCGGGCGCCCTGGACGGCGTTCATGCCCACGCCGCCGGTGCCGATGACGACCACGGTGTCACCGAGCTGGATGTCGGCCGCGTAGACGGACGAGCCCCAGCCGGTGGGGACGCCGCAGCCGATCAGCGCGGCCTTGTCGAGCGGGATGTCCTTGCCGATCTTCACGCACGAGTCGATGTTGACCACGACGTACGGCGAGAAGGTGCCGAGGTAGGAGAACGGGCCGACGCCCTGGCCGCGGGCGTGGATGCGGTGCGTGCCGTCGGGTGCGTAGCCCCCGAGCACGCCGGCGCCCATCTCGCACATGTTGGAACGGCCGATGGTGCACATCTTGCAGTGGCCACAGGACGGCAGGAAGGACAGGACGACGTGGTCGCCGACCTCGAAGCCGGTGACGTCGGGGCCGAGTTCCTCGATCACGCCGGCGCCTTCGTGGCCGCCGATGATCGGCGCCCAGTCGAGGGGGATGTCGCCGGTGTCGACGTGGTCGTCACTGTGGCAGATGCCGGAGGCGGCGAGCTTGATCCGCACCTCCCGGCTCTTCGGCGGATCGATCTCGATTTCCTCGACGCTCCAACCGGACCGGGTTCCCGGCTCCCACAGCAGCGCTCCGATGGTCTTCATGGCTTCTCCTCGTGACGGGGTGAAGGCGCGAGCAGCGGCCGGTGCAGTGCTCCGGCACAGGCTCGACGGATGTGATCGCGATGTGTGCATGTGATCGCTATCACCATAACCATACGCATGGATATAAGCAATAGTGCGGCTGGGAACGAATCATGGGAGCCCGCAACGACGGCGGGCCCGCGCCGAGACGGTGCTCGGTGCGGGCCCGCGGGTCCGTGGCGTCGGACGTCGCCGACGGCCGTGGTCAGCCGCCGAGTGCCTGATTCCAGGGCAGGACCTGGCTCAGCAGTTCGGGGAACTTGCGCTCGGCATAGCGGACGTATTCGTTGATGTGGTCGCGCATCCGGTCCTCGGACAGATCCGCGTCGTGGGAATTCAGCGCCTCGTAGATCTGCGTGTGCGCCTTCAGCGTCGTCTCCCGCAGCGGTGCGGGATGGTCGACGCCCATCACCGTGCCGCCGGTGATCCGCAGCAGCGCGTCCGTCAGGTAGCCGAAGAGTGCGTTCCCGGTGGACCAGGCGATGACGTCGTGGAACTGCTTGTTCGTCTCCAGGAACGTGTCGATGTCCGCCGTGTCGAACGACTGCTGCATGCGGTCGACGGACTGCTTCAGCTCCTGCAGGTGCTCGTCGCTGATCCGCTCGGCGGCCAGGCGGCAGATGACGGGCTCGAGGGCGGTGCGGGCTTCCACGATGGTGCTGAGCGAGGCGTTCTGGAGCTGCATCAGCAGGATGATGGTGCTCGCCAGATGGGACGCGTCCGGATCGAGGAGGACGGGACCGCCCTTGGGGCCCGGCTTCAGGGCGATCATCCCCTGGAACTCGAGCAGTCGCAGTCCCTCCCGCAGGGTCCCGCGGCCGATCTGGTACTCCTCGAGCATCGCCTTCTCCGGGGGCAGCAGGTCCCCGGGCTGCAGGCCTTTTCGCGCCGTGTCCCGGACGATCTGCTGCGCTACCACCAGCGACGTCTTCGGGCCTCTCGACATTGCAGCCACGAAAGCCTCCTCAGCCTCTCGGCCTCCTGACTTCCGGGAAGCGGAGGCTGTCACGGCGGAGCGGGTGCTCGCCGTGTCGGCGGATCGTCCGGGCAACTTCCCCGGTCGATCCGAAATGTGCACTGTACTCATTGTGCACGCGATTGTGCACATTGATGTGCACCATTATCGGCCGTGTGTCTACTCGGCGGGCGGAAACTGCGGCTTGCGCTTCTCCAGAAATGCCTGCGCCCCCTCGACCATGTCGGCGCTGCCGATCGCCTGGATGAGCATGCCGAGGCCGTTGCTGAAGGAGTCCCGGGCGGAGTTCCACCAGATGTTCGAACTGACCTTCGTGATCTCGAGATACCGCGGGCTCAGCGCCTCGAACTCGCGGCACAGCGAACGGACGGACTCCTCGAGGAGGTCGTCGTCGACCACCTCGTTCACCAGTCCCATCTCGTATGCGCGCTCCGCCGGGTAGCGCCGGCACAGCAGCGACAGTTCCTTGGCACGCTTCTCGCCGATCTGCACGCCCATCACGTTCGTGGCGCCGCTGACCGGAGCGCTACCGACGCGGGGGCCGGTCTGCCCGAAGGTCGCCGATCGGGCGGCGACGGCGAGGTCGCAGGCCACCACCAGTTCGTTGCCGCCGCCTGCCGCGGCACCGTTGACGGCCGCGACGACCGGCCGGGGGCAGGTGCGGATCGCGTCGAACAGTTCGAGCGAGGACCGGTACAGGCCGCGCAGTTCCTTGACGGTCGGCTGGCTGAGCTGGCCGAGCGATCCACCGGCGCAGAAGCTCCCCCCGGATCCGGTGATGACCACCGAGCGGTAGTCGGTGGCGTTGTGGAGCGCGTCGACCATGACGGCGCACATCTCGGCATCGAACGCGTTGCGGCGCTCGGGCCGGTTGAGCCGGATCCACAGGCTCGAGTCGACCGAGTCGAGAACGACGCTCGTGGTGGTTGAGGTGGGGCTGCTCATCGGAACTCCTTCGATCGAGGTTCACGGTTCGGCTCGGCTGGGTACCTGGGAGATGCCGGCTCACTCGGGGCATCTTTCCGGGCCCGACACACGAACTGTACGTTATAATCGTTAGCATTATTTTGGCTCGGCGGGAAGCGGGGAGTGTCCGATCCGGACGGCGTTCCCGAGCCGGCAGGTGCTCCGGGGAGGAGAAGGCGCGATGATCACAGGACGGGCGCCGAAAGCGGCCATGGTGGTGGCGCAGCACATCATCAGGGACGCGACCAGGCAGAACTTGGCGGCGGGTGATCTGCTGCCGTCGGAACGGGTCATGCTCGAGAAGTACGAGATCGGCCGTGGCACATTGCGGGAAGCCCTGCGATTGCTGGAATTCCAGGGGGTCATCGCGCTCAAGCCGGGACCGAGGGGCGGGCCGGTGATGCTGGACCCCGACGCGTCCCACCTCGCGAGTTCGCTCATCCTCCTCATGCAGCTCAAGGACGCCCCGTTCAGCGTCATCATCGAGGCGCGCAGCGCCCTCGAGCCGATGATCAGCCGGCTGGCCGCCCAGCGCGTCAGCGGCGAGACGCTCGTCGAGCTCAAGGAAACCATCGAACGGATGCACGGATCGCTCGGCGATCAGTACGAGTTCCTCGAGGCGAACAAGAGCTTCCACGACTTGATCGCCTGGTCCTCGGGCAATCCGTTGTTCGGGTACATGGTCGATTCCCTGCTCGGCATCATGGACGGCACGGCGATCGGCATCGACTACCCGCCGCACCGGCGCGAGGCGATCATCGTCGCGCACACCCGGATCTACGAGTCCCTCTCCCAGGGCGACGAGATCGGCTCCGAGGAGCGCATGCGCGAGCACATCGACGCCTACCGGAGGTATGCCCAGCGCAAGTACCCCGACCTGCTCGAACAGGTCATCCAGTGGGACCGCGCGCTGGGCTGACGCCCCCCGCAGGCGCTGGGCTGACGCCCACCGCAGGCGCTGGGCTGACGCCCACCGCAGGCGCTGGGCTGACGCCCACCGGTCCGCAGACGCAGGAAGGGGCCCCGGATTCGAA
>NZ_JAUIZP010000013.1:0-8895 GCF_041414735.1 Rhodococcus sp. GXMU-t2271 | reverse complement strand
TGGGCTGCCGCCCACCGGTCCGCAGACGACGGACGGGGCCCCGGATTCGAAGCGGGGCCCCCTTCCTGCGTCGTGTACCGGCCGATCGAAAGACGTCGTCACTCGGTGACGACGGAGATCGCACGCTCGGGGCAGGATGCGGCGGCCTCGCGTGCGGCGTGCTCGTTGGCCGGGTCGTCGCCCCCGGGCAGGACGTACGCGTGGCCGTCCTCCTCGCGCAGCGCGAATACCTGCGGGGAGGTCATGAAGCACAGCCCGTGGCCCTGGCAGTGGTTCTCGTCGACAACAACCTTCATCGGTCGCTCCTTCCGTCATCCGGATATCGAGGATGCCAGCTCGTTGAACATTTGATTTGATGGCCGGGCTGGCGGTGTGATCTACACTACTATATCATCTGTTATAACCATTAGCAGGAGATGCCCGATCCGACGCAGGAGGGTCCACGCGATGGACAGCCGCAATCGTTGCCCCGTCATCAACTTCGACCACAACTCGCAGGAACACTCTGCCGATCCGGTCGCCTCGTACCGCAAGGTTCGCCAGAACGAGCGAGTCGCCTGGACGGAGGCGCACGGCGGGTACTGGGTGCTCAGCGACTACGACTCGGTCTTCGAAGCCGCCCGCGACGACGAGACGTTCTCGTCGGCGCGTAACGAATATGGGGGAGAAGGCCTTTCGGTCGTCATCCCGAAGACTCCGATGCACTTCCACATCCCCATCGAGCTCGATCCCCCGGAGTTCCGCAAGTACCGCAAGATCGTCAACCCGATCACCGCCCCCGCGGCCGTCGAGCGGATGAAGGCCCTCGTCGACCGCCACACCGCCGGGTTCATCGACAGCGTGATCGAGGACGGGCAGTGCGACCTCACCTCGGTCATCGCGGTTCCGTCCATCGTGACGGTGGACTGGCTCGGCCTCGACCTGGCCGACTGGAAGCGCTACTCCCATGCGCACCATCAGGCACTCGCCGGCATTCCGGGAAGCGACGACTACCGCCATGCGATGGAAGTCGACTTCCCCTACCTGGGTGACCGCATGCGCGAGACCATCCGGGCGCGACGCGAGAACCCCACCGACGACATCATCAGCTACCTCGTGCAGCAGGAGGTCGACGGCCGTCCGCTCAACGACTTCGAGATGTACTCGATCGTCGATCTGCTGCTCGCCGGCGGTGTCGGAACCACCGCGTCCCTGGTGAGCCAGGCCCTCGTGTGGCTCGCAGAGCACCCGGCCGTGCGGCAGCGGTTGATCGACGACCCGAGCCTGATGGACCACGCCGTCGAGGAGTTCCTGCGGTACTTCTCGCCCACCCAGGCGCTCGCCCGGACCGTCACCAAGGACACCGACTTCCAGAGCTGCCCCATGAAGAAGGGCGACCGGGTGCTGCTGTCGTGGTCGTCGGCCAACCGCGACGAGAAGCTCTTCGAGAACCCGGACGAGATCGACATCGAACGGTGGCCGAACCGGCACACCGCCTTCGGTATCGGCGTACACCGTTGCGCCGGATCGCATCTCGGCCGCTACATGTCCAAGACGCTCATCAGTCAGATCCTCGAGCGGATGCCCGACTACGAGGTGGACTTCTCCGCCCTCGAGCGGTACCCGCACCAGGGCACCAACATGGGCTGGCAGCGGATCCCGGCCACCTACACGCCCGGCCCGCGGGTGCTGTCGGACTACACCCTGTACTGAGGGGTGCCGAGCGCGTCCACCGCACCATCCGATCCATCGACAGGACAGGGGAACGCCGTGTTCAACGGCCGAAGAATCGTCGTCGTCGGCGGCGGCCTCGCGGGGCTCCGCACGTGTGAGGCGCTGCGCGCCGAAGGTTTCGACGGGGAGCTCGAGCTGCTCTGCGCCGAATCCACCCCGCCGTACGACCGGCCGCCGCTGAGCAAGTCCGTACTCCTCGAGCCGCAGGACACCACGTTCGACGTCGACTACGCGGCGCTCGGGGTCGAGCTGCGCCTCGGTGCCCGGGCCCGGTCGCTCGACACCGCCGCCCGCGTAGTGCACACCGACGCCGGCGAGCACTCCTACGATGCGCTCGTCGTCGCGACCGGGGCGGCCCCGGTCACCCTGCCCGGCGCGGGCCGGCAGCTCGTGCTCCGCACCGCCGCGGACGCCGAGCGTCTTCGCACCGAGCTGCGCCCGGGAGCCCGCGTCGTCCTCGTCGGTGCCGGCTGGATCAACGCCGAGATCGCCACGACTGCACTGGCTCTGGGCTGCTCGGTGACCTGCGTGGAGGCCGGGCCCCGGCCGCTCGCGGGACCGCTGGGCGCGCAGGTGGCCGAGCGCCTGCACGCGTGGTGGGACGGCGTCGATCTGCGCTGCGGCACCGGCGTCGGCGAGATCACGCCCGGCGGGCTGACACTGGACGACGGCACCGCACTCCCGGCGGACGTCGTCGTCACCGGTATCGGAGTGCGGCCCGACGTGGGCTGGCTGACCGGCTCGGGCCTCGAGATCGATCGCGGGGTCGTCGTCGACGAGTCGCTGCGAACCTCCGACCCGTCGGTGTTCGCCGTCGGCGACGTCGCGATGCGCTGGTCGCCCCGGTTCGGGACACGACTCGGCGGTGAGCACTGGGACGAGGCGCGCACCGGACCGGCGACGGTCGCCGGTGCACTCCTGCGGCCCCAGTCCCCGCCCGTCTTCGACCCGATCCCGTACTTCTGGAGCGACCAGTTCGGACACAAGATCCAATTCGTCGGACACAGAATCGAATCCGACGATATGGTGGTCCGCGAGGGTGCGGACGGCAAGTGGGGTGCGGCCTGGTTCGATGCCGCCGGGCAGCTCACCGCGCACCTGAGCGTCGATTCCCCCCGTCACATGGTGCAAGCCCGCATGGCGATCGATCGCCGTGCCGTCGTGGATCCGGACGCGATCCGGGATCTGTCGGCGCCCCTGCAGGCGCCGGCGCCGGCAGTGAAGTAGTACTCCCATCCCATCCAGCGAGTCGCCGTGGCGAGAGTCCGCGGTCGAGTGGAGGAACACAGCATGACCACAGCCACTCCCATCCAGTTGAAGAGCTACGACAAGCTGTTCATCGGCGGATCGTGGGTCGAGCCGTCCAGCGACGCGTTGATCGAGGTGATCTCCCCGATCAACGGTGAGGTCATCGCGACCGTGCCCGAGGCACGCGAGGCCGACATGGACCGCGCCGTCTCGGCGGCACGCAAGGCGTTCGACGAAGGCCCCTGGCCGCGGATGACGCCCGCCGAGCGCGCGGAGATCCTCGTGCGTGTCGGAAACGAGGTGAAGAAGCGGATCCCGGAGATGGCCGAGGCCTTCACTCTCGAACTGGGCGCTCCCGCAGCGGTGTCCACGCTGTTCCACCAGAACGCCGTCGACATGTGGGACGACGCGGCCACCTTCCACGAGCGTTTCGCGTTCGAGGAGGAGCGCACCTGGAAGGGCGGGCACGGCAAGGTCGTGCGGGAGCCCATCGGGGTCGTCGCGGTCGTGGTCCCGTGGAACGGTCCGGTCGCGACCGGCTCGCTGAAGATCTCGCCTGCGCTCGCCGCGGGCTGCACGGTGGTGCTCAAGCCGGCCCCGGAGGGGCCCGTCACCATGATGATGCTGGCCGAGGCGCTCGACGCCGCGGGCCTGCCCGAAGGCGTCGTCAGCGTCGTCCCGGCAGGACGGGAGGTGGGTGACTACCTCGTCAGCCACCCGGACGTCGACAAGATCAGTTTCACCGGCAGCACCGCGGCCGGTCGTGTGGTCATGAGCCGGGCCGCAGAGCGGATCAAGCGGGTCACCCTCGAACTCGGCGGCAAGTCGGCCGCGATCATCGCCGACGACATCGACCTCGACACCTTCCTGCCCGGCATGGTGTTCGGTGGCATCGGCCATTCGGGGCAGGTCTGCGCCGCCCTCACCCGCATCATCGTCCCGCGCGAGCGCCAGGAGGAGGTCGTCGAGGCGATCAAGGCGGTGATGGAGAGCGTGAAGGTCGGTGACCCGCGGGACGAGGACACGGTCCTCGGCCCCCTCGCCGCCGAACGTCAGCAGACGCGGGTGCTCGACTACATCGAGCTCGGGAAGAAGGAAGGCGCGCGGCTGGTGACCGGCGGCGGCAAGCCGGCGCACCTCGACCGCGGCTGGTACGTCGAACCGACCCTGTTCGCGGACGTCTCCAACGACATGCGGATCGCGCAGGAGGAGATCTTCGGACCGGTGCTGGTGGTGATCCCGTTCGATTCGATCGACGAGGCCGTCGCCATCGCCAACGACTCGGACTACGGGCTGTCCGGCTCCGTCTACGCGAAGGACGAGGAGCTGGCCCAGAGCATCGCCCGACGGGTGCGCACCGGCCAGATCTCCGTCAACGGCTACGCGATGTGCGTCGTGCAGCCCTTCGGCGGCTACAAGCAGTCCGGTCTCGGCCGTGAGGGGGGCATCGAAGGGTTCGATGCGTTCTTCGAGACCAAGCTGATCCAGCTTCCCTGATCCACAACGGATACCGGGGTGCGTCCGAGAGGAGGGCGCACCCCGCTATCCGGCACCGACGAAAGCGGAGGACCCGACATGACTGCGGTATCACCCGAACTCGCTCGCCGCGCGGAAGACCTGATGTACGCGTACGCGTCCGCCGTGGACGGGGGTGACCTCGACGCCCTGCGCGCGCTGATCACCGACGACGTCTCGATCATCCAGAACGGCAAGGAGGATGTGGGGCCGGAGGAGTTCGTCGGGGTCTACCGCGCCTTCGCCGAATCCGGTGCGGAGTTCTCCCGCCACGCGATCACCAACGTCCGCGTGACCGGCGAGGGCGACGGCCGGGTGCGGGTCGACGCGTACTTCGAGGCGACGGTGGCCGGCCCCGAGGGCACGCAGCGGCTGTACGGGCGCTACGCCGACACGTTCGCCGAGCGCGAGGGCGCGCTGCTCATCGAACGCAAGGACATCACGGTGGACCGCGTGCTGGAACAGCCGGCATCTGCGGCGGCGTACGCGCCGTACTGATCGAACGGGCAAGGGGCGGCGATTCGACGAATCGCCGCCCCTTTCCCGTGTCCTGGGGGCCGCCCTACGGGCGACCGCCGTGGGTGGCACCGACGCGGGTGGCCAGCAGGCTCGCATCGCGCGTGTGGCGACGGGCGGCTTCGGAGGAGTTCGGCGCCGCGCAGGCGTAGAGGGTGTCGCCTTCCGGGCCGCCGAGCATGCACGCGAAGACCCCGGTCGGGAACACGACCTCGGCGGTGATCGCGCCACCTTCCTCGACGCGGATGACCCGGCGGTTGAGAGCGTCGGCGACCCACACCGCGCCGTCGCTGTCGAGGCAGATGCCGTCCGGCGCGACCGCCGCGGCGCTCATCGCGGCCTTGACCGACTCGGTGGGCAGGTCCGGCCCGAACGCGGCCCAGGTGCGCTGCCCGTCGAGCCGGCCGTCGGCGCCGATGTCGAAGGCGGTCAGCTTGTTGCCCATGCTCTCCGCGACGACCAGCGTGCCGGCGGGGGTGATCACCATGCCGTTGGGGAAGCGGAGGTCGGAGGCCTCGACGGTGAAGGATCCGTCCGGCGCGACCCGGATCAGGTTGGCCGGCGCGATCGGGGTGTCGCGCTTGAACTCGAAGCCGAAGCTGCCCACGTAGGCGGTGCCGTCCTCGGCGACCACCATGTCGTTGAGCTTGCCGGTCGCGACCGAGGAGAGATCGGCGTGGACGACGATCTCGCCGTCGTGCTCGCGGCGCATGATCCGCCCGGACTCCATCGCGGTGATGAGCAGGCGTCCGTCGGGCAGCCAGCCGAGACCGGACGGCTCGTCGCCGGGAAGGGTGGCTTCGACGGTGACCGCACCGTCGGCGCCGATCGAGATCACCTCGTGCCGATAGAGATCCGAGACCCACACCCGTCCGTCGTGCCAGCGCGGGCACTCGAGGAAGGCACGGTCGGAGACGACGGTGTCGATGGGGCTCTGCAGCGCGGTGTCCTGGTTTCCGGCAGTCATGGTCGGTGGCCTTCCGTAGTAGATGCGGGGAGACAGCAGATGCGGGGAGACGCCCCGGACTCTCTCTTCCAAGCTAGACCAATCATGCGCATAGATAAAGGGCCGCGCGCGACCTATTGCAAATAATCATGCGTATGGTTATGGTGATGCGCATCACTCGTTGGGCGCCGACTCTGCGCATCGATCGGGAGTTGTCGACGTCTGTCGAAACCCATGCTGCACACGAAGGAGATGCCATGGCCCTCGATTCCGCCACCACCGCGTTCCTCGCCCAGATGGCCGAGGCGGGCGGTCCTCCGCTGCACGAGATGAGCCCGCAGGAAGCGCGCACGCTGAGTGACGGCTTCATCGAGTTGGTCGGCGCCGGACCGGAGATGGCCCGAGTCGACGACATCACCGTCCCCGGTGCCGACGGACACGAGGTGCCGGTTCGCGTGCTGGTCCCGGCCGACGACGCCCGCGGCGTGATCGTCTACCTGCACGGCGGTGGCTGGGTGGTCGGCAGCCTCGACGGCTACGACACGCTGGGCCGGCAGCTCGCCGAACGCACCGGTTGCGCCGTCGCCCTCGTCGACTACCGCCTGGCCCCCGAGCATCTGTTCCCCGCCGCTGCCGACGACGCCTGGACCGCGTTGCAGTGGCTCGCGGCGAACCGGACCGCCTATGCGGCCGCGGACGCCCCGCTGATCGTCGGTGGTGACAGCGCCGGCGGCAACCTCGCAGCGGTCGTCGCGCAGCGCGCCGTCCGGGAGAACGGGCCCGAACTCGCCCTGCAGTTCCTCGCCTACCCCGTCATCGACTGCGACTTCGACACACCCAGTTACCTCGATCCCGCGAACGAGCTCATGCTCACCCGCGACGCGATGGTGTGGTTCTGGGACCTGTACGTGCCCGAGGCGAAGGACCGCACCCGCTGGGAAGTCGCCCCGATCAACGCCGAATCGCTCGCCGGCGTCGCGCCGGCCGCGGTGCTGATCGCCGAGCACGACGTACTGCACGACGAGGGCCGCAAGTACGCCGAGGCGCTCCGCTCCGCGAGGATCCCCGTGCGCGAGAAGGTGTTCACCGGACAGATGCACGGCTTCTTCCAGTTCGTGAACATCCTGCCGGGCGCCAAGGACGGCATGGACTACGTAGTCGAAGCGGTCGAGGACGCGCTCGCCGGCGCGGACATCGCCCGATGACACCGGAGGCCGACATGGGATTCGAGAAGACTGCGGAGGAATTCGACGCGATCGTGGTGGGTGCCGGCTTCTCCGGCATCTACATGGTGCATCGGCTGCGGGAGATGGGGCTGACGGTCCGCGCCTTCGAAGCGGCCGAGGGCGTGGGTGGCACCTGGTTCTGGAACCGGTACCCCGGGGCCCGATGCGACTGCATCAGCATGGAATACGCCTACACATTCTCGCCCGAGCTCATCGACGAGTGGGAGTGGACCGAGCGCTACCCGGCACAGCCGGAGATCCTGCGCTACCTGAACTTCGCCGCCGATCGGCTGGATGTGAAGAAACACTTCCGGTTCCGGACCCGGGTCGACTCGGCTCGGTTCGACGACCACACCGACCGGTGGACGGTCACCACCGACTCCGGAGACGTCGCCGTCGCCAAGTATTTCGTCACCGCGGTCGGCTGTCTGTCCACGTCGCAGACGCCGGATTTCCCGGGGCTGGCGAACTTCCGCGGCGCGACGTACCACACGGCCGACTGGCCCAGCGAGGGCGTCGACTTCACCGGCAAACGGGTCGGGGTGATCGGCACCGGTTCGTCCGGCGTCCAGGTGATCCCGCTCGTCGCCGAGCAGGCCGAGAAGCTGACCGTATTCCAGCGGACGCCCGCGTTCAGCCTCGACTGCGGCAACCGTCCCCTCACCGAGGACGAGAAGCGCGAGTTCAAGGAGAACATCGAGACCTTCAAGGCCACCTCGAAGACCACCCCTTCGGGCCAGTACACCGACACCCTCGCGGTCAGCGCGCTCGATCACTCCCCGGAGGAGCGGTGGGCGACCTACGAGGAGCGATGGAACCGGCACCGGGCGATCGACCTCATCGCCGCCTACCCCGACCTGTTCACCAATCGGGAGGCCAACGAGACCATCGCGGAGTTCTTCCGCAGCAAGATCCGTGCGGTGGTGCAGGACCCCGAGCTCGCCGAACGCCTGTCGCCGCGGACACACCCGCTCGGCGCCAAGCGGATCACGCTGGACACCAATTACTTCCAAACGTACAACAGGGACAATGTCGAGCTCGTGTCGCTGCGCGAGGCGCCGCTCGAGGAATTCACGGACAAGGGCATCCGGGCCGGGGGTGTGGAGCACGAGCTCGACGCGGTGGTCCTCGCCACGGGATTCGACGCGATCACCGGTCCGCTGCTGAAGATGGACATCTCCGGCGTGGGCGGGCAGACGCTGCAGGAGAAGTGGCAGGACGGCCCCGTCACGTACCTCGGAATCGCCGTCGACGGGTTCCCGAACATGTTCATGCTCACCGGCCCCGGCAGTCCGAACGTGCTCACCAACGTGGTGTGTGCGATCGAGCAGCACGTGGAGTGGACCGCCGACTGCATCGAACGACTCGAGGAGCGCGGCGCCCGCCGGTTCGAGGCGCTCGAGCCGTACACGCACGACTGGACCGACCTGAACAACGAGCTGGCGAAGGGCACGCTCTACCCCGAGGGCAACTCGTGGTACACGGGCGCCAACGTGCCGGGCAAGCCGCAGGTGATCATGTCCTACGTCGGTGGGCTCAACACCTACCGCGAGATCTGCGACGACGTCGCAGCCGACGGCTATCGCGGTTTCGCCATCAAGTAAGGGGAAACGGCAACGGCAGGACGCGCATTCGCGGCTGCAGGCCGCGGCGCGTCCTGCCGCCGTTTCCGAGGTTCCGACGACGAGGAGTTCGTGGTGTCGCAGGGTCTGAAGTTGGGGTACAAGGCGT
>NZ_JAUIZP010000012.1:0-11219 GCF_041414735.1 Rhodococcus sp. GXMU-t2271 | reverse complement strand
GGCGACCGTGGCCCCGCGGTGCGGGACTACGAAGAAGGTAACGGGTACCTGCGTCAGCCGAGGGTCGGACCGGGCTGCTTCCCAGGCGATGCGGAGGGCGTGATCTGTTCCTCTGGCCGAGCGCGAACATCGCTTCGGCGACCGCGTCCGCTGCAGCGGCGGGGATGGCGGTGCCAGCGTCCTCGAGGACAAGCAACCGCGCTCCGGGAATCTCGTGCGCGGTGGTTTTCTCCGTTGCCGTCGCCCCCGTGGGCATCGACGACCTTCGTCGTGTGAGGTGTGCGCCTCATGCTCTCGGATCCTTCCCGATCAAGCTTCGCTCGGTTCCTGGACACGGTGTTCGCGTCGTTACCGGGTCGCACCGGACGACTTCCAGAACTGATCGACGGACGAGATCTCCGCGATGACTTTCCGCCCCGGCACAGGTCGATACCGGTGAACGGATCCACCCCGAGAGCAGGAGACATCATGACCGAGCAGACCACGCGCGCCCTACCTCCGATCGTCGGCGAGCAGACCTGGCGGGCCGCGCTCGACGACCTGCGAAGAAGGGAGAAGGCCGCCACTCGTGAACTCGACGCCATCGCCGCGCAGCGCCGCCGGTTGCCGATGGTCGAACAGCCCGACTACACGCTGATCGGCGCGAACGGCCCCATCCGCCTCGCCGACGTATTCCACGGTCGTTCCCAGCTCATCGTCTACCACCACATGTGGACCGACGGTGCGCAATGGCAGTGCGGCGGCTGCACCGGTCTCACCTCGCAGTGGACGCGGCTGGGCATCCTCGACAACTACGACGCCCGCATGGTCATCGTCACCAAAGGGCCCATCGACGAGGCACTGGCGTACAAGGCCAAGGTCGGCAACACGATGGACTGGTACTCGTCGTCGGAGAGTTCGTTCGGCGCCGACGTCGACGCGCCACCCGGGGGCGGGTTCGCCGTCAACGTGTTCCTCCGCGACGGCGAGAAGGTGTACCGCACGTGGCACACCACCGGTCGCGGCACCGAGCAGCTCAGCTACACCTTCGCGCTGATCGACCTCCTCCCCTGGGGCCGGCAGGAGCAATGGCAGGACTCCCCCGAGGGATGGCCTCAGTCCCCGACCTACTCCAAATGGCTCGACTCCCCCGACATCGCCCGGCTCTACGGCCCGACCTCGGACGACCGGTAGAGCAGCAGCAGTGATGAACACGCCACCGTCGCGCAGCGGCCACCTGCCCCTCAACGGGCTCACTTTCTACCACGAGGTCCACGGCGAACTCGGCGGGGGTCTGTCAAGTTAACGGTGTAACTGGTTGAACTGTAGCTACTTTCGTCCAGCGGACAGGCGTCCGTCGAAGGTGATCTCGAAGGCGTTCAGTGCTGCCTTCCAGCGGTTGGACCAGCGTTGGCGGGCGGTGCCTTTGGGATCGAGGCTCATGATGGCCAGGTACACGCATTTCAGGGCCGCGGCCTCGGTCGGGAAATGACCACGGGCCTTGACGGCCCTGCGGATTCGGGCGTTGACACTCTCGATGGCGTTGGTCGTGTAGATGACCTGCCTGATGGCGTTGTCGAACTGCAGGAACGGCACGAACTCGGCCCAGGCGTTGGTCCAGAGCCGGATGATCGCGGGATAGCGCTTCTCCCATTTGTCGCTGAACTCGGCGAACCGGTCCAGCGCGGCCTGCTCCGACGGCGCGGTGTACACCGGTTCGAGGTCCTTGGCGATCTCGGCCCAGTCCTTGCGGGAGGCGTAGGCGTAGGTATTGCGGAGGAGGTGGACCACGCAGGTTTGCACGATGGTCTGCGGCCACACCTGCCCGATCGAGTCGGGCAGATGCTTCAGACCGTCGCACACGACGATCAGAACATCTTGCACACCAAGATTTTTCAGCTCGGACAACACCCGAAGCCAGTACTTCGCCCCCTCCCCGTCGCCGTGCTCGCCGGCCCATAATCCGAGGATGTCGCGGGTGCCCTCGGCAGTGACCCCCATCACGACGTAGATCGGCCGGTTGGCCACGCTGCCGTCGCGGATCTTGACGTGGATGCAGTCGATGAACAGCACCGGGTACACCGGGTCCAGCGGCCGGTTCTGCCACTCGGCCATGCCGTCCATCACCCGTTCGGTGATCGTCGAGATCGTCTGCTTGGACACCTCGGCGCCGTAGACCTCGGCCAGGTGCGCAGAGATCTCACCGGTGGTCAGTGCCTTGGCCGACAGCGAGATCACCATGTCCTCCACCCCGGTCAGCCGCCGCTGCCGCTTGGCCACGATCTTCGGCTCGAACGAGGACTCCCGGTCCCGGGGTACGTCGAGCTCGACCGGGCCGGCCTCGGTCAGCACGGTCTTGGCGCGTCTGCCGTTGCGGGAGTTGCCGCTGCCCCTGCCGGCCGGGTCATTCTTGCCGTAGCCGAGGTGGTCGTCCATCTCGCCCTCGAGGGCGGACTCGACCACCAGCTTGGTCAGCTTCGCCAGCAACCCGCCCTCGCCGGTGAGCTGGAGGCCTTCGGCCCGCGCCTGATCCACCAGTTCCTGCAGCCGGGCATCGCTGACACCCACAGGTGCCGAGTTCGATTCGTCCTCACGATCAATCACATCAGTCATGGTGGTGCATCTCCTTTCAGAGTTACACCGTTGTTCTTACAGTCCCCTCGGCCCGCCGCGACGCCGTTGCTGCTCATCCCCGGCGCATTCCTGGGCACCGAGTCGATGTCGGCGTGGACGGGCGCGTTTACGGCGACGCGCTCGGTGATCGTCTTCGATCAGCAGGGACACGGGTGTACCCCGGACACCGCGCGCCCGATCTCGGACGAGAATTGCGCCGACGACGCCGCGGCACTGCCGCGGACGTCGAGCGTGCAACACGCACATGTGACGGGATACTCGCACCGCGGTGCGGTGGCGCTGCAGCTCGCGCTCCGGCACCCGAAACTCGTCGGCACGCTGATGTCGTTGTCGGCCACCTATCGGCAGGACAGCCGGCACCCGTCGGTGCTCGAAGCCATCGGGGATCTCGAGGCGACAGCCCTTGCCGGCACACCGATCGAGAAGGCGTTCTACGAGCACACGCCGGAACCCGCTGCGTTCACCCGCCATGTCGAGAAGATGACCGTGCTCACCGTCGCGGACCAGCAGATCAGCGACACACAGATACGGTCGATCACCGCGAAGGCGATGGTGATCGTCGGCGACGCGGACGGTGTGAAGCCGGAGCATGCGCTGGCGATGTTCCGGCTGCTCGGCGGCGGGGACGAGGAAGCGGCGGCGACGGGGATGCTGCCGACGGTTCCGCGGGCACGTCTGGTGGTGCTGCCGGCGACCTCGCACCTGGGGCATCCTCGGGGAAACGGAGGTGCTGGTGCCGACGGTGACGGCGTTCCTCGACGATGTGCCGCCCGTGACGCCGGAGCTGTTCCGGGCCGACGACGACCGTCAGGCCGCGACGTAGCGCAGCATCACCGCGGTGGCGAAGCACCGGGTTTCCACCAACCGCAGCCGCAACCGCTCGTCCAGGGGCGGAAACATGGGGGTGCCTCCACCGAGCACCACCGGGGAGACGAACAGCTGGTACTCGTCGACGAGACCGAATGGGATCAACGACGCGGCAAGATTCGCGCCACCGACCTCCATGAACCGTCTCGGGTTTCTTGCCGCTCCTATATCGGTGACGGCTCCGGTTGCGGAGTCGACAGGTGAGCGTAGTACACCGCCTCGAATTCATCCGGCGGGACGTATCCGAGACGGCTGTGCAGGCGACTGCGATTGAACCAGTCGACCCACTCCATCGTGGCGTACTCGACGTCCTCGATGGACTTGTAGGGACCAGGATGGAACGGGTTTGCCTTGGCGATCACTTCGGTCTTGAACAACCCGATCGTGCTCTCGGCCAGAGCGTTGTCGTACGCGTCTCCGACACTGCCGACCGACGCGGCAATACCCTCCAGCACAAGGGTTTCCGCGAAAACAATGGAAGTGTACTGACTGCCGGCATCGCTATGGTGGATCAACCCCGAGCCGACCGGATGGCCCGTGTGGTCACGTCGCCACAATGCCATCTTCAAGGCGGTGGTGACCATCGCGGTGTCTTTGACGGTGGCGGCATGCCAGCCGACGATCGCCCGCGAGAAGCAGTCGATCACGAACGCGACATAGACGAACCCCGCCCAGGTGCGGCAATAGGTGAAGTCGGTGACCCACTTCCGATTCGGAACCTCGGCGGTGAAATCACGATCGACCAGGTCAGGGGCGCGGCGGCTGTCCGAGCCGCCGGGCACGGTGGTGCGGCGCCGACGGCCCCGGACCGCTCCGGACAGCCCTTCATCACGCATCAACCGGTCGACGGTGCATGCCGCGACGTCGTGGCCGTGTCTACGCAGGTGCACGGTCATCTTTCGGCGACCGTAGAGACCTTCGGCGGTGCCGACGGTCTCACGCAGAGCGTTCGTCAGATGTGCATCGGCGACGGTCCGGCGGGATGGAGAAGCAGTTTTCCAGTTCCGATACGTGCGTGGGGCGACCTTGACGCCACGCTCGGTGAGCACGGCGCAGATCGACTCGACCCGGTGTCCTTGTGCACGCATCTGGTCGATGAACTGGCAGATCAGCGGCGGCGAGGGTCGAGCTCCCTCGCGAAGAAAATCGAGGCCGATTTCAAGATCTCGTTGGCCTCACGGAGGTCTCGGACTTCGCGTTCGAGCTCTTTGATTCGTTGCTGTTCAGCGGTGGTCACGCCGGGTGTCTTGTCGGCATCGATCAGAGCCTGGCGGGTCCAGGTGCGCAGCGACTCGACACCGACGCCGAGCTTCGGGGCGATGGCTTTGCACGCCGCGAACGGCGAAGAATATTCGTCGAGGTGGTCGAGGACCATCTTCACCGCTCGTTCACGCTGCTCGGCGGGGTAACGCTTGGACATGATGTGCATCCTCCTCAAGAAAGGAGACGGCATCAAACCCGAGACGGTTCATTCCTCTTCGCCGGTTACCAGTTCCAGGACCGTGGCGCCGCGATGCTCGACACCGCCGCCGCGCTCGGCTTCATCGGGAGCGGATCGAGTCCGGCGTACCTGACGGAGATGGTCGGCGCCGGATCGCAGTATGTCACCGCGTTCGTCGACGCCACCGACGCGCCCTTCGACGGCGGCAGGACCTACCGGCTGCACGTCCCGCCGAACGTGCCGGTCAACACCTTCTGGTCGATCGTCGTCTACGACACCCAGACCCGGTCGATGCTGCAGACCGACCAGGAACTGCCCACCGTTGCCAGCGACCGCGACATGATCACGAACGAGGACGGCTCAGTCGACGTCCACTTCGGTCCCGACCGGCCCGAGGGCAGCCGCAACTGGATCCAGACCCTGCCCGGCAAGAGCTGGTTCGCGATAGTCCGGCTCTACGGTCCGCTGGAACCGTGGTTCGACAAGACATGGAGACTGCCCGACATAGAACCGGTCGGGTAACGCCACAGAGGGGAGCAACTCATCTCTGGCTGTGTAGAACCGGGATCGGCTAGTTCTTTCCCCGCCGTTCCCCTGGTGGGCGCGGAGGGTTTCGAACTCCCGGCCGGTGTCCTGAGTCGTTGATTGTCTTGTCGATTCGGATGCGGTAGCGGGCGAGGCCGGCGTGAGCGCGACCTTCGTCGCCCACGTGCTGGGCCTCGAGATCACCGCCGCCGACCACGGCCGATGGCGGCCGGAAGTGCGCAAGCGTCGCACCGACTCCCGGGGCCGGGGACTGGAATCGACCGGGGCGCTGACCACCCACACCGGCGAGAGCACCGCCGGCACCGGCACCACGGTCACCATGTCCTGGCACACCGACCCTCGTCCCTGACCGCGGCGGCTCGGCTCGGTACGAACACCCTCCTCCCGGCCGTCTGTGCGTTGCGGCGGCATGCAGGCAGGGACGCGAACGCCGCCCCGCGCAGAACACGGCCCCGAGGCGGCGCTGCCGACGACGGTCCTCGGCGCCGCCTCACCCTGCGCCCTTGACAAACCCACGCCCGTATCCGTGGCCTTTCTCCGAACGCGCACCGCTGCTAGCTGCACAGATGGCACGATCACCCCGAAAGTCGACCCATCTGGTGCAAGCCAGGAGCGTTGAAGGTGCGTAGTCGCAGTCCTTCTCGAGGCTCACGAAGCCGATGGGGGTCGGCTCCAGGTGCGCAGTGACTCGACACCGACTTTTCTGCGACAGGATTCGTTTTTTCCAACAGTTCCGTCCGGTTCGTATTCAGCCTGGTAGGTCCACTCGCCTGCCGTAAGTCAGCGGCGGCCGCCCAGGTACTGGGCCGGCCAGCGACAAAGCCACGTTCGTATTCGGCGGCTGCGTCCTCGTGCGCCCGGATCCCGCGCTCGCCGGCGGAACCGTCAACCGAGGAACACCGCGACCTGGTCCACCAGATCGAGCAACGGTTGTGGGAAGACGCCGAGCGCCACGGTCACCACCGCCCCGGCGGCGATCGTGACGGTCGTCAGCGCGCTGGGCACCACGACCGCGGGGCCGTCGCGGTCCGGTTCGTCGAAGAACATCAGCACGATGACGCGCACGTAGAAGTACGCCGCGACGGCGCTGCTGACCACGCCGACGATCACGAGCGGAACGGCGCCGCCGCCCGCGGCCGCCCCGAACACGGCGAACTTGCTGACGAACCCGCTGGTGAGCGGGATGCCCGCGAATGCGAGGAGGAACAGGGCGAACACCGCGCCGACGAGCGGAGAGCGCCGGCCGAGGCCCGCCCAGCGGGACAGATGGGTCGCCTCCCCGAGGTCGTCGCGGACCAGGGTCACGACGGCGAACGCACCGAGGGTGCTGAACCCGTAGGCGAACAGGTAGAACATCGTCGACGCCAGCCCGGCCCGGTCGGCGGCGATCAGACCGGTGAGGATGAAGCCGGCGTGGGCGACCGACGAGTAGGCCAGCATCCGCTTGACGTCGTTCTGCGTCACCGCCAGCACCGAACCCACCACCATCGTCAGGATCGCCACACCCCACAGCAGGGGACGCCAGTCGTCGCGCAGTCCGGGTAGCGCCACGTAGAACACGCGCAGCATCGCGCCGAATGCCGCGATCTTGGTGGCCGCCGCCATGAAGGCGGTGATCGGTGTGGGCGCTCCCTGATAGACGTCGGGGACCCAGGAATGGAACGGCACCGCGCCGATCTTGAACAGCAGACCCACCGCGAGCATCGCCGCGCCGATCACCACGAGCGCGTCGCCGTCCGCGCGGTCGGCGACGGCGTCGGCGATACCCGCCAGGCCCACGGTCCCTGCGTAGCCGTACAGCAGCGCCACCCCGAACAGGAAGAAGGCCGAGGAGAAGGCGCCGAGCAGGAAGTACTTCAGGGCCGCCTCCTGGGAGAGCAGGCGCTGCCGACGGGCCAGGCCGCACAGCAGGTACAGGGGCAGCGACAGGACCTCGAGCGCGATGAACATGGTGAGCAGGTCGTTCGCGGCCGGGAACAGCAGCATCCCCCCGACCGCGAACAGCACCAGCGGGAACACCTCGGTCTGGGAGATCCCCTGCGCGGCGGCCTCGCGCTCGGCGACGCTGCCCGGCACCACGGACGCCTGCGGGGCGAACGCGTCGGCACCGCCGCGCCCGGTGGCCACCGCCGCGCCGGGTCCCTCCGGCACGGCACCCCGAGGGTTCGGCTCGATGCCGCGCTCGGCGACGAGCAGCACCGCGAGGATCGAGACGAGCAGGATGGTGCCCTGCAGGAACAAGGTGGGTCCGTCGACCGCGACGGCGTCGACCGCGGCGGTGTAGCCGGGCGCGGCGCCGGCGGCGAAGTCCAGGCCCGCGGCGAGGACGACGACCGCCACGAACGCGGCACCGAGTCCACCGAGCGCGAGCAGCAGCTGGCTCGCGTACCGGCCGCGGCGGGGAACGAACGCCTCGACGAGCACCGCGGCCACGGCGACCCCGAACACGATCAGCATGGGAGAGAGCGGGCCGTATTCCAGGTCGGGAGCCGGAATCGCCTGCGCGAGAACGAGGGTGCCGTCCAAGGAAGTCACCGGTGCGTCCCTCCGTGTGTGTCGGTGCCGAGCCCGCCCGCGACGGGTTCGGGCGGGACGGGCGGCACCGGATCGGGCCGGTCGACCGTGACCAGGACCTGGTCGACCGCTGGGGTGATCACGTCGAGGGCGGGCTTCGGGTAGACGCCCAGGACGAGGAGCAACGCGATGAGCGGCACCACGACGGCGAGTTCGCGGGGCACCAGGTCGCGCACGTGCTCGTTGCCGTCGGTGACCGGTCCGGTCATCATGCGCTGGTAGAGCCACAGCACGTAGATCGCCGACAGGACGAGCGCGAGCACCGCGAAGACGGCGGCGACCTGGTAGCGCGGATAGGTGCCGACCAGCACCAGGAATTCGCTGACGAACGGTGCCAGGCCGGGCAGGGACAGGGTCGCCAGTCCGGCGACGAGGAACGTGCCGGCCAGGACGGGGGCGACCTTGCGGACGCCTCCGTACGCGGCGATGGCACGGGATCCGCGTCGGGAGACGAGGAACCCGGCGATCAGGAACAGCGCCGCGGTGGAGATGCCGTGGTTGACCATGTACAGCGTCGAGCCGGCCTGGCCCTGGCTGGTCATCGCGAAGATGCCGAGGATGATGAACCCGAAGTGCGAGATCGAGGTGTAGGCGATCAGCCGCATCACGTCCGTCTGACCGATCGCGACCGCCGCACCGTAGACGATGCCGATCACCGCGAGCGTGACGATCACGGGCGCGAAGTACACCGACGACTCGGGGAAGAGCTGCAGGCAGTAGCGCAGCATGCCGAACGTGCCGACCTTGTCGACCACGGCCATCATCAGCACCGCTCCGGCGGGCGTGGCCTGCACCGCGGCGCCGGGCAGCCAGGTGTGGAACGGCCACAGCGGCGCCTTCACGGCGAAGGCGAACATGAAGCCGAGGAACAGCGCGTGGAGCACCACAGCGTCGGCACCGAGACCACCGTCGGTGACGACGGCGACGATCTCCCGGAAGTCGAAGGTGCCGGCGCCCTGCCGGGCGGTGACCACGTACAGTCCGATCACCGCGGCCAGCATGATCAGCCCACCGAACAGGTTGTAGAGCAGGAACTTCACCGCCGCGCGGGAGCGACGGCGCCGGTCTCCGAGCCGGTCCCCGAAACCCCCGATGAGGAAGTACATCGGGATGAGCATCGCCTCGAAGAAGATGTAGAACAGCAGCACGTCGAGCGCGGTGAACGAGACCATCACCATCGCCTCGACCGAGAGCATCAACGCCATGTACAGGTGTGTGGTTCGCCGCGGCATGGACGGGCGAGCGGTGTCGGCGGGCTCGGGCGGTGTCGTATCGTTCCAACCGGCCAGCATGAGCAGCGGAAGCAGCACCGCGGTGAGCAGCACCAGCACGAGCGCGATGCCGTCCACGCCCAGCGTGTAGCGGGTGCCCAGGGCCGGGATCCACGGGTGCGATTCGACGAACTGGTACTGCTCGCCCGCCGGGTCGAACCCGACCGCCAGCACGCACGCCAGCACGAGCACCAGGGCCGCGACCGCCAGCGCGGTGCCCTTGGCGAGGCTCCGCATGCGGGCGGGAATCGCCAGTACGACGACGGCACCGACGAGCGGCACCACCCACAGGGTCGTCAACCAGGGAAAGTTGCCCACTACAGCCTCCCCAGCATCATCGCGGCGACCACGACGGCCGCGCCTACCAACATGGACAAGCCGTAGGACCGCACGAACCCGGTCTGCAGGTGCCGCATCCGGGCGGAGAGGGCACCGACCGTCGCGGAGATCCCGTCGACCGCCCCGTCGACGGCCTTGTCGTCGACGGTCACCAGGGTCGTGGTCAGGGACCGTCCGGGCCGCATGAACACCGCCTCGTTGACGGCGTCGCCGTAGAGATCCCGGCGCGCGGCGACGGTGAACGCCGACACGTCGGCGGGGGCGGCGTCGGGGATGTCGCGCCGGGCGTACTGCCGGTAGGCCACCGCGACACCCGCGAGCACGACGGCGAGGGTGAGGGCGGTGATCACCCACACCGGGAGCAGGTGTTCGATCTCCGCGGTCCCCACGACCGGTTCGAGCCAGTCCTGCAGCGCCCCACCGAGGGTGAGTGCAGCACCGGCGCCGACCGAGCCGAGGGCGAGCAGGATCATGGGCACCGTCATCACGGTGGGCGACTCGTGGGGGTGGACGTCGGCCGCCCAGCGACGCCTGCCGAAGAAGGTCATCAGCATCACCCGCGTCATGTAGAACGCGGTGATGCCGGCCCCGAGCAGGGCGGCCGTGCCGAGGACGATCCCTTCCGCACCACCGGCGCCGAACGCCGCTTCGATGATCTTGTCCTTGGAGAAGAATCCGGCGAACGGTGGGATGCCGATGATCGCGAGGTAGCCGAGACCGAAGGTGACGAACGTGATCGGCATGACGGTGCGCAGGCCGCCGTAGTGCCGCATGTTCACCTCGTCGTTCATCCCGTGCATCACCGATCCGGCCCCGAGGAACAGTCCGGCCTTGAAGAAGCCGTGGGTGAGCAGGTGCATGATCGCGAAGGCGTATCCGGCGGGACCGAGCCCGGCGGCAAGGACCATGTAGCCGATCTGGCTCATGGTCGAGGCGGCGAGTGCCTTCTTGATGTCGTCCTTGGCGCACCCGATGACGGCTCCGAACAGCAGGGTCACCGCGCCGACGATCACCACGGCGAGTTGGGCGGTGGGGGCGAGGTCGAAGAGCACGTCGGACCGGACGATGAGGTAGACGCCCGCGGTGACCATGGTGGCGGCGTGGATCAGGGCCGACACCGGTGTCGGGCCCTCCATCGCGTCACCGAGCCAGGACTGCAGGGGCACCTGGGCGGACTTGCCGCATGCGGCGAGCAGCAGCACGAGGCCGAGTGCGGTGAGCACGCCGTCGCTCGCCGCGTCGGCGCCGGCGAAGACATCGTCGAACGTCACGGACCCGAACGTCGCGAACATGATCATCATGGCGACGGCCAGGCCCATGTCGCCGACACGGTTGACGACGAAAGCCTTCTTCGCGGCCGTCGCAGCGGACGGCTTGTACTGCCAGAAGCCGATGAGCAGGTATGAGGCGAGACCGACGCCTTCCCAGCCCACGTACAGGCCGAAATAGTTGTCGGCGAGGACGAGCAGCAACATCGCCGCGAGGAAGAGGTTGAGGTAGGCGAAGAACAACCTGCGGCCGGGAGCGGAGCCTGCGGAGTGACCCGCCGTACCCGCAGCGGAGCCTGC
>NZ_JAUIZP010000112.1:0-504 GCF_041414735.1 Rhodococcus sp. GXMU-t2271 | reverse complement strand
GCGACCGGGTCGCCGAGACCACCGTCGGTGCCAGGGGCACCCCGATCCACCTGTGGTACTCGGGCAAGCACCGCAGATTCGGCGCGAACGTCCAGTTCGTGGCTACTGCGGACGGATTTCCGCTGTGGGTCTCCGACGCACTGCCGGGCAACACCCACGATCTGGCGGCCGCCCGCGAACACCGGGTCACAGGCGCCCTGTACGCCGCCGCGGCTCAGGGCCTTGCCGCCCTCGCGGACAAGGGCTACCAGGGCACCGGCATCGGTATTCACACCCCGACGAAGGTTCCTGCCGACGGCAACGTCCTCGACGCCGACACCGCCTGCCGCAACACGTTGCTGTCCGGACTTCGGTGTCTCGGCGAACGGGCCGCCGCGTTGCTCACCACCCGCTGGAAGGCGCTCGACAGGATCACCCTGTGCCCCAAACGAATCGGATCCATCGTCAAAGCAGCGCTCGTACTCACCCAGTTCGAGCATGCAGGCCGTTACTGAGAAAACCTCA
>NZ_JAUIZP010000111.1:0-544 GCF_041414735.1 Rhodococcus sp. GXMU-t2271 | reverse complement strand
GAAGCCCTTCTCGCCGTTGAACCACTTCACGGTACCTTCAACCATGTTCATTCCTAAGAAGATTCGGGAAGCGCCGGGCTTCCCCACTCGTCGAGCGACACCTCGCCGCTCGGGTCTGTCACTCGACGGTAGAAAACGATTCCGTGTGGGCTATCGCATCCGCTCGCAACCAGAAATGTGCGAGGGGTGAACCACGAACACAACCTAACGACCGTGTGCAAGTAGATCACATCGGCGCCCGCACCGCTAGCGAGATCGCCGCAGGGGACACAAAACTGCATTGTGCCGGGCCCTTTTTCAGGGAGCACGAGTCGGATCGGGACACGAAGAGGGACCGGCCCGTTCGGACCGGTCCCTCTTCATTGCCTGTCACACCTCTGCCGGCGGCTCTTCCGCGACGACCTCACGAGGCCGTCGGGGAATGCACGCGTCCGGAAGAACGCGCAGCGAGCTACGTCAGCCGATGACGGTGACGCCGGTGGCCTGCGGGCCCTTCTGACCCTGGCCGACCTCGAAGCTCACGCGCTGGTTCTCCTCGAGGGTG
>NZ_JAUIZP010000110.1:0-550 GCF_041414735.1 Rhodococcus sp. GXMU-t2271 | reverse complement strand
CGGCGCGGTGCAGGATCTGCTCGGCGTGCCGCAGCACCGGCGCATCGACCATCCGGCCCTCGAACTGGAACACCCCCCGCTCCTCCGGCACCGCCGCCAGCACCCGCCGCGCCCACGCCACATCCTGCTCACTCGGCGCATACGCCGACCGGATCACCCCCACCTGACCCGGATGGATCGCCACCTTCGCATCGAACCCCACCGCCACCGCATCGAGCGCCTCGTCCCGCAACCCCTCGTGATCCCGGATGTCGAGAAACACCGAATCCAACGCGAACCGCCCGTACGCCTTCGCCGCCAGCAACGCCTGCGAGCGCACATGCCGCGCCACATCCCGATACGTCCCGTCGGCCCGGCGCGACGACTGCCCGCCCAGACCCACGACGAGATCCTCCGCCCCCCACATCAGACCGACCGTCCCGGCCGCCAACGCGATCTCGTCGACCTTCAACGCCCCCAACGGCGACTCGATCAACGCCACCACCTCCCGCGGCGCCAACGACGTCACCTGCTGCGCCGACTCGCACTTCGCCAGCATCACCCGGGTGTA
>NZ_JAUIZP010000011.1:0-46109 GCF_041414735.1 Rhodococcus sp. GXMU-t2271 | reverse complement strand
GAGGTTGAGGTAGGCGAAGAACAACCTGCGGCCGGGAGCGGAGCCTGCGGAGTGACCCGCCGTACCCGCAGCGGAGCCTGCGGAGCGACCCGACGCACCCGCAGCGGAACCCGCGGAGCGACCCGACGCACCCGCAGCGGAACCCGCGGAGCGACCCGACGCACCCGCAGCGGAACCCGCGGAGCGACCGGAGGGGTCCGGGCCGTGCGCCATGTACCCGACGGAGTAGATGTGGATGAGCGAGCCGACGCCGGTGATCAGCAGCACGAAGCACATCGACAGCTGGTCGAGCTGGAGACCGAAGTCGATCTGGAGGTTCGCAACCGGCACCCACTGGAAGAGGTCCTGGTTCACGGCTCGGTCGGCGGTGTCACGGCCGAGCATGTCGACGAAGAGGGCGAGACCGAGCGCGAACGAGGCCAGTGCCGTCGCGCAGCCGAGCAGGTGTCCCCACGTGTCGCTGCGCCGGCCGGTCAGCAGCAGTACGACCGCGCCGAACAGCGGCAGCGCGGGTAGCAGCCAGACCGTCGACGCGATCCCGTTCATGCCGGTCCGCCCGTCGGGGCGCCGGCTGTCGTCTCGGGCACGGTCGTCTCGGGCACAGTCTCCTCCTCGTGCGTGGGCGGACGGGTGTCGTCCGGGGGCGTCAGTACTTCAGGAGGTTGGCGTCGTCGACGGAAACCGAACGCCGGGAACGGAAGATGGTCATGATGATCGCGAGGCCGACGACGACCTCGGCGGCGGCGACGACCATGGTGAAGAACGCGATGACCTGGCCGTCGAGGTTGCCGTGCATGCGCGCGAAGGTGACGAACGCCAGGTTCGCGGCGTTGAGCATCAGCTCGATGCACATGAACACGACGATCGCGTTGCGGCGCAGCAGGACTCCGGCCGCGCCGATGGTGAACAACAGGGCGGACAGGTACAGGTAGTTCTCGGGGTTCACCGCGATCCCTCCTCACCGGACGAGCCACCGCGCGGTGTGTCGCTCTCACGCGGTCGGGTGTCGTCGTCGACGGTCACGGCCCGCTGCCGGAGCACCTCGCTGACCGACAGGTCCGAGTACGATCCGTCGGGCAGCCGGGCCGGCACGTCGACCGCGTTGTGACGGGCGTAGACGCCGGGACTCGGCAGCGGGGTGGCGCGGCCACCGGCGCGGAAGCGTTCCTGCGACAGTTCCCGCTGGGTCTTGCGCAGCCCGAACCGTTCCCGATGGGCCAGGACCATGGCGCCGATCGTGGCGGTGATCAGCAGGGCACCGGTGAGTTCGAACGCCCAGACGTACCGCACGAAGATCAGCTCGGCCAGGCCGGTGATGTTGCCTGCGGCGTTCGCGGCGTCGAGGCCGGCGAACTCGGAGACGGCGGCGTTGCCGAGACCGCCGACGAGCAGCAGGCCGAATCCGAGTCCGGCCGCGATCGCGGCGACCCGCTGGCCGCGCAGCGTCTCGACGAGCGAGTCGGAGGAGTCGACGCCGACGAGCATGACCACGAACAGGAACAGCATCATCACAGCCCCCGTGTAGACCACGATCTGCACGACCCCGAGGAACAACGCATCCTGGGCGATGTAGAACACCGCGAGGATGATCATGGTGACTGCGAGGAACATCGCCGAGTACACGGCCTTGGACGCGGCGACGACGCCGAGTGCGCCGAGCACCGCGAACGTTCCGAGTATCCAGAACAGCACGGCCTCGCCGGTGGATGTGCGGGTGACGGCCTCGGCCGCCAGCAGGGCCGGCGTCATCGGGTCCATCGAGACCACTCTCCTCGCCGCCGGTCAGGCCACAGCCGGTCACGCCACATCGCGACCGCCTCGCGGCTGCGTTGGTTCCCGGTCGGGCGCGACGGTTTCGTCCCCCGGCCCGGTAGCGGCCGTGGTGGTGCCGGGCGCGGCCTCGGTCACCGCGCCGCGGTAGTAGTCCTCGTCCGTCGTGCCCGGGTACATGTCGTGGGGTGGAGCCACCATGCCGGGCCCGAGCGGGGCGAGCAGCCTGGTCTTGTCGTAGATCAGGTCGGTCCGGTTGTCGTCGGCCATCTCGTATTCGTTGGTCATGGTCAACGCCCGCGTCGGGCAGGCCTCGATGCACAGACCGCAGCCGATGCAGCGCAGGTAGTTGATCTGGTAGACGCGTCCGTAGCGCTCGCCTGGCGAGTATCGCCCGGCGTCGGTGTTGTCCGCGCCCTCGACGTAGATCGCGTCGGCCGGGCACGCCCAGGCACACAGCTCGCACCCGATGCATTTCTCGAGCCCGTCGGGGTGGCGGTTGAGCTGGTGGCGGCCGTGGTAGCGCGGCGCGGTCGGTTCCTTCTGCTCGGGGTAGCGCTCGGTCTGGGCCTTGTCGAACATCGCCCGGAAGGTAACTCCGAATCCCGCTACGGGATCGAGGAAGTCAGGCATCGCGATTCTCCTCGGTGGTCGGATCGACTCGGCGACCGCCCTCGGCGGCTGCGGCGACGGGGGTGCGCCGACGACGCGGCGGCAACGTCTGGCCGGGCATCGGCGGGACGGGGAAGCCGCCGGCCATCGGGTCGAACGGCTGCTCGGGTGCCGCAGCGACCGCCGCGCCGCCAGGGGTGCCGGTGGGACGGGGGCGACCGGCGTTCATGCGGTTCCACAGCAGCGAGGGCACTGCCAGGGCGACGACCACCCCGGCCGCGGCGAGGACGATCTGCCACCGGTCCAGGCCCTCCAGGCGCAGGACGCGGATCACGGCGACGACCATGATCCAGCCGAGCGCGACGGGGATCAGCACCTTCCAGCCCAGGTTCATGAACTGGTCGTAGCGCAGCCGCGGCAACGTGCCGCGCAGCCATATGAACAGGAACAGGAATCCCCACACCTTGAGGACGAACCACAGCAGCGGCACCCAGCCGGAGTTCGCGCCCTCCCACATGTTCAGCGGCCACGGTGCGCGCCAGCCGCCGAGGAACAGGGTGGTGGCCAGCGCCGAGACCGTCACCATGTTGACGTATTCGGCGAGCATGAACATCGCGAACTTCAGCGACGAGTACTCGGTGTGGAAGCCGCCGACGAGTTCGCCCTCGGCCTCGGGCAGGTCGAACGGTGCCCGGTTCGTCTCGCCGACCATGGACGTGACGTAGATGAGGAACGAGGGCAGGAGCAGGAAGACGTACCAGGTGCCGTCCTGGGCGGCGACGATGCCGGAGGTGGACAGCGTGCCCGACAGCAGGAAGACGGCGGCGAACGAGAGCGCCATGGCGATCTCGTACGAGATCACCTGGGCCGTCGAGCGCAGACCGCCCAGCAGCGGGTACGTGGACCCGGATGCCCACCCGGCGAGCACGATGCCGTAGACGCCGATGGATGTCGCCGCGAGGATGTACAGCACGGCCACCGGCAGGTCGGTCAACTGCAGTGGGGTGTCGTGGCCGAACACCGAGACCACGGGCCCGAGCGGGATGACGGCGAACGCCATCAGCGCGGGCACCGTCGCGATGATCGGCGCGAGGACGTAGATGGGTTTGTCCACCCCCGCGGGAACGATGCCTTCCTTCAGCGCGAGTTTGACGCCGTCGGCGAGGCTCTGCAGCAGCCCCCGGGGTCCCACCCGGTTCGGTCCGACGCGCATCTGCATGCGCGCCAGGATCTTTCGTTCCACCAGGATGGCGACCAGCACCGTCAACACCAGGAAGGCGAAGACGGCCACCGCCTTGCCGACGACCAGCCACCACGGATCCTGACCGAACGTGGCCGGATCGGGGTATCCGGACTGCGCCGACAGGACGCCCGGTCCCGGTACCGCCGCAGCGCCGAACAGCGCGACCTCACTCATCGGCCACCCCCTGCGACGAGTGCTCCGCCCGGCCGATCCGGACGATGTCGCCCGCGGACGCGGCCAGCTGCCGGTGCACCGCGGACCCCGGCGAGTTGAGGGGCAGCCACACGACCCGGTCCGGCATGTCGGTGACCGCCAGGGGCAACGTGATCGAGCCGCGGTCCGTCGCGACGGTCACCGGGTCGCCGTCGCCTGCCGAGATCTCGGCGGCGGTGGCGGCGGACAGGCGGGCGACCGGCTGCTGGGCGGTCCCGGCGAGATGCGGTTCGCCGTCCTGCATCCGTCCGCGGTCGAGGAGCATCCGCCATCCCGCGAGTACCGCCTCACCGATTCCGGGTGCCGGCGTGCCCTGCGACGCGACGTCCGGTGGACCGGCGGCTTCGCCGTCCCAGGGCCCCAGCGCGACGAGCTCGTCGACGGCGGCCGCGGCGTCGGCGAGCCCGAGGCGGACTCCCATCTCGTCGGCGATCGCGCCGAGGACCCGCTGGTCGGGCAGGGCGCCGGTATTGCGCAATGCGGCGGCGAAGGGGCGCTCCCGGCCCTCCCAATCGAGGAACGTGCCGGGTTTCTCCACTGCAGGCGCGACGGGGAAGACGACGTCGGCTCGGTCGGTGATCGCGCTGCGCCGCAGTTCGAGGCTGACGACGAAGCCGGCGGCGGCGACCGCGGCGACGGCGGCGTGCGGATCCGGCAGATCGTCGACGTCGACCCCGCCGATCACCAGGGCCCCGAGGGTGCCCGAGGCCGCGTCGGCGAGGATCTGTCCGGTGTCCCGGCCGACGGACGGTGGCAGGTCCGGCACGCCCCACACGGCGGCGACCTGTCGTCGGGCGTCGGAGTCGGTGACGGGGCGGGCACCGGGCAGAAGTCCCGGCAGGGCCCCGGCCTCGAGCGCGCCGCGTTCCCCGGCCCGGCGCGGGATCCACGCCAGCCGCGCGCCGGTGTCGTCGGCGAGCCGGCCGGCGGCCGTCAATGCGCCCGGGATTGCCGCCGCCCGCTCCCCCACCAGGATGACCGCCCCGGGCCGGGTCAGGAGTTCGGCAGTCTCCGCGACCTCGCGGTCGCCGGGCCGGGCGCCGAGGCGGAGCATGTCGAGCAGGTCCGGCTCGGTGCCGGGAACGGCCCGCAGGAGCCGTCCGCGCAGCTTCGTCAGGCCGCGGCTCGCGAACGGTGCGATCGCGGACACCACCAGTCCTTGCTTGCGGACCGCTCTGCGCAGTCGCAGGAACACGATCGGCGACTCGTCCTCGGGTTCGAATCCGACAAGCAGGACCGCGGGGGCGTGGTCGAGGTCGTCGTAGGTCACGGCTCCGGCGCCGGGCCAGCGCCCGGCGACCCGGGCGGCGAGGAACTGTGCTTCCTCCGCGGAATGCGGACGCGACCGGAAGTCGATGTCGTTGGTGTCGAGGACGAGCCGGGTGAACTTGCTGTAGGCGTACGCATCCTCGACGGTGACGCGGCCGCCGACGAGCACCCCGGTACGGCCGCGCGCGGCGGTCAGGCCACGGGCGGCGACGCGCAGGGCGTCACGCCAGGAGGCGGGGGCGAGCGTGCCGTCGTCGCCCCGCACCAGCGGGGTGGTGAGGCGGTCGGGCTGGGTGGCGTAGGTGAAGGCCCAGCGGCCCTTGTCGCAGTTCCATTCCTCGTTGACCTGCGGGTCGTCGCCGGCCAGCCGGCGCAGCACCGTGCCGCGCCGGTGGTCGGTGCGTTGGGCGCAGCCGCTGGCGCAGTGTTCGCACACGCTCGGGCTCGACACCAGGTCGAAGGGCCGGGCGCGGAACCGGTAGGCCGCTCCGGTGAGTGCGCCGACCGGGCAGATCTGCACGGTGTTGCCGGAGAAGTACGACTCGAACGGTTCCTTCTCGTAGATGCCGACCTGCTGCAGGGCACCCCGTTCCATCAGTTCGATGAAGGGGTCGCCGGCGATCTGCTGGGAGAACCGCGTGCACCGGGCGCAGAGCACGCATCGTTCGCGGTCCAGGAGGATCTGCGCGGAGAGCGAGATCGGTTTGGGGAACGTGCGTTTGGTCTCGGTGAACCGGGACTCGGCACGGCCGTTCGACATGGCCTGGTTCTGCAGGGGGCATTCGCCGCCCTTGTCGCAGACCGGGCAGTCCAGCGGATGGTTGATCAGCAGCAGCTCCATCACACCCTTCTGCGCCTTGTCCGCCACCGGCGAGGTCAGCTGCGTGTGCACGACCATTCCGTCCGTGACCGGGGTCGTGCAGGAGGCGACGGGTTTGCGTTGGCCTTCCACGTCGACGAGGCACTGGCGGCAGGCGCCGACGGGTTCGAGCAGCGGGTGGTCGCAGAAGCGGGGAATCTGGACGCCGAGCAGTTCCGCGGCGCGGATGACGAGGGTGCCTTTCGGGACGCCGATCTCGACGCCGTCGACGACGACGGTGACCAGGTCCGGTGCGGGCGGCAAGCCTGTGGTGTCGTGGTTGGTGTGGACGCTCATCGGGCACCTCCGTCGTCGGGTCGGTTCGCGCCGGCCCCGGCCATGACGGTGGACAGGTGCGGGTCGAACGGGCAGCCGCCTTGCTCGAAGTGCGCCAGGTACTCGTCGCGGAAGTATCGGATCGAGGACGTGACGGGGCTGGTCGCCCCGTCGCCGAGTGCGCAGAACGACCTGCCGAGGATGTTGTCGGAGAGGTCGAGCAGGGTGTCCAGGTCCGTTCCGGTTCCCTCGCCGCGCTCGAGCCGTCGCAGGATCTGCACGAGCCAGTAGGTGCCTTCGCGGCAGGGGGTGCACTTGCCGCAGGACTCGTGCGCGTAGAACTCGCTCCAGCGCAGCACCGCGCGCACCACGCAGGTGGTGTCGTCGAAGATCTGCAGCGCCTTGGTGCCCAGCATGGATCCGGCGGCGGCGACCCCCTCGTAGTCGAGGGGGACGTCGAGGTGCTCGTCGGTGAACAGCGGCGTCGACGACCCGCCGGGAGTCCAGAACTTGAGCCGGTGCCCGGCCCGGACACCGCCCGCGTAGTCGAGCAACTCCCGCAGGGTGACGCCCAGGGGCGCCTCGTACTGGCCGGGGGTCGTCACGTGACCGGACAGGGAGTACAGCGTGAAGCCCGGGGACTTCTCGGTGCCCATGGAGCGGAACCATTCGATCCCGTTGTGGAGGATCGACGGCACGCTCGCGATCGACTCGACGTTGTTGACGACGGTCGGGCGTGCGTACAGCCCTGCGACAGCGGGGAACGGCGGCCGTAGCCGGGGCTGGCCGCGCCGGCCCTCGAGGGAGTCCAGGAGCGCGGTCTCCTCCCCGCAGATGTAGGCCCCGGCCCCGGCGTGGACGACGAGGTCGAGATCGTAGCCGCTGCCGAGGATGTCGCGGCCGAGGAAGCCGGCGGCGTAGGCCTCGGCAACGGCGGCCTGCAGTCGGCGCAGCACCGGCACCACCTCGCCGCGGACGTAGACGAAGGCGTGCGCGGCGCGGATGGCGTACGCGGCGATGACTGCGCCCTCCACGAGGGTGTGCGGGGTGGCCAGCAGCAGGGGCATGTCCTTGCAGGTGCCCGGCTCGGATTCGTCGGCGTTGACGACCAGGTAGTGCGGGTTGTCGTCGCCCTGAGGGATGAAACTCCACTTGACGCCGGTGGCGAAGCCGGCGCCGCCGCGGCCGCGCAGACCCGCCTCCTTGACGGTGCCGATCACCTCGTCGGGGTGCATGCGCAGCGCCTTGCGCAGGCCTTCGTATCCGTCGTGGCGGAGGTAGGTGTCGAGGGTCCAGGATTCGGGTTCGTCCCAGTACCGGCTCAGGACAGGGGTCAACGCCACGTCAGCCTCCCTCGGGTCGGGGCCCGGCGGCCGGGTCGGGGCCGGAGGGGTGGTCCGGCTCCGGGGCCCGCATGCCCCGTTCCCGGGCGATGCGCAGGCCGGCGAGCGATGCTGCTCCTGCGCTGCCGCCCGCCGCGACGGCGCCGGGCCGCTCGTCCGGGAACCCGGCGAGGATGCGGGCGGTCTGCCGGAAGGTGCACAGCGGCGCGCCCCGGGTGGGGGTGACGGGCCGGCCGGCGCGCAGGTCGTCGACGAGCGCACGCGCCGAGTCCGGGGTCTGGTGGTCGAAGAACTCCCAGTTGACCATCACGACGGGCGCGAAGTCGCAGGCCGCGTTGCACTCGAGGCGCTCGAGGGTGACGGAGCCGGCACTCTCGTCGCGCGCGTCCGGTGGGGTGTCCGAGCCCGGGTCCGAGTCGGTGCCGGCCGCGGGGCGCTGCCCGAGGTGCTGTTGCAGGGCTTCGAGTATTTCGTCGCCGCCCATGATCGCGCACAAGGTGTTGGTGCAGACACCGACGAGGTAGTCGCCGGTGGGCTCACGCCGGTACATGGAGTAGAACGTGGCGACCGCGCCGACCTCGGCACCGGTCAGTTCGAGCCGGTCGGCGCAGAACTCGACGCCCGCGGGGGTGAGGTAGCCGTCCTCGGACTGCACCAGGTGCAGCAGCGGCAGCAGGGCCGAGCGCGGCTGGGGGTAGCGACCGACGATCTCGTCGGCGTCGGCCTCGAGGCGGGCGCGGACGTCCGGGGGGTAGTGCTCGCGGGCGCCGGGCCGCGCCAGGCGGGACGGTTCGTCGGGGCGGACGCCGAACGGGATGAGCACCGGCCCCGAGGCCGGGTCCGGGTCGATCGCTACTTGCGGCTGCTGCGTCAACGGTCCACTCCCCCCATCACGGGATCGATGCTGGCGACCGCGGCGATGACGTCGGCGACCATGCCGCCCTCGCACATCGCGGACACCGCTTGCAGGTTCGTGAAGGACGGATCCCGGAAGTGCACCCGGTAGGGCCGGGTGCCGCCGTCGCTGACCATGTGCACGCCCAGTTCCCCGCGGGGGGATTCGACGGCGGTGTACACCTGGCCGGGTGGGACGCGGAAGCCCTCGGTGACGAGCTTGAAGTGGTGGATCAGGCCCTCCATCGAGTTGCCCATGATCTTGCGGATGTGCTCCGGGGAGTTGCCGAGACCGTCCGCGGCGAGCGACAGGTCGGCCGGCCAGGCGATCTTCTTGTCCTCCACCATCACCGGGCCCGGACGCAGCCGGTCGAGGCACTGTTCGACGATCTTGATCGACTCCTTCATCTCGTCGATCCGGATCAGGTAGCGGCCGTAGGCGTCGCAGCCGGTGTCGGTGCACACCTCGAACTCGTAGGTGTCGTAGCCGCAGTACGGTTGTGCCTTGCGCAGGTCGTGCGGCAGGCCGGTCGAGCGCAGCACGGGTCCGGTGATGCCGAGGGCCATGCACCCGGTCAGGTCGAGGTAGCCGATCCCCTGGGTGCGGGCTTTCCAGATGTGGTTCTCGTTGAGCAGGTTCTCCATGTCCCGCAGTCGCCGTGGCAACAGCCCGAGCAGGTCGCGGATCTTCTCGACCGCCCCGTCCGGCAGGTCCTGGGCGAGTCCGCCGGGACGGATGTAGGCGTGATTCATGCGCAGACCGGTGATCGTCTCGAACACGTCGAGGATCAGTTCGCGCTCGCGGAAGCCGAGGAACATGGCGGTCATCGCACCGAGTTCCATGCCGCCGGTGGCGAGGGCGACCAGGTGCGAGGAGATCCGGTTGAGTTCCATGAGCAGCACGCGCACGACGGTGGCTCGCTCGGGGATCGCCTCGGTGATGTCGAGCAGCTGCTCGACGCCGAGACAGTAGGCGGTCTCGTTGAAGAACGGCGACAGGTAGTCCATCCTGGTGACGAACGTGACGCCCTGGGTCCAGGTGCGGTATTCGAGGTTCTTCTCGATGCCGGTGTGCAGGTAGCCGATTCCGCAGCGCGCCTCGGTGACGGTCTCGCCTTCGATCTCGAGCACGAGCCGCAACACCCCGTGGGTCGACGGGTGCTGCGGTCCCATGTTGACGACGATGCGTTCGTCGCCGCGGTCCGCGGCCGCGGCGCGGGCGGCCTCGACGACGCTGTCCCAGTCCTCGCCGACGACGGTGTGGACCGGTCCTTCGGTGATCTCGGTCATCAGGTGTACGCCCTCCGCTCGTCGGGCGGTGGGATCTCCGCTCCGTGGTATTCGACGGGGATGCCGCCGAGCGGATAGTCCTTGCGCTGCGGATGCCCCGACCAGTCGTCGGGCATCTCGATTCGGGTCAGGGAGGGGTGCCCGTCGAACACGATCCCGAAGAAGTCGTAGGTCTCGCGCTCGTGCCAGTCGTTGGTCGGATACACCCCGTACAGCGACGGGATGTGGGGATCGGCATCCGGGGCCGACACCTCGAGCCGGATGCGGCGGTTGTGGGTGATCGACATGAGCGGGTACACCGCGTGCAGTTCGCGGCCGGTGTCCTGCGGGTAGTGCACCCCGTCGACGCCGAGGCACAGTTCGAAGCGCAGGTCCGGGTCGTCGCGCAGGCGGCGGGCCACCTCGGGGAGGTGCTCGCGCCGGACGTGGAAGGTCAGCTCACCGCGGTGGACGACGACCTTCTCGATCGCGTCCTCGAATTCGGTCCCGGATTCGGCGACGGCGGCGCGCAGGGCGTCGGCGACGTCGTCGAAGTAGCCGCCGTACGGGCGTGGGGTGCCGCCGGGCAGGGTCACCGGGCGTACGAGCCGCCCGTAGCCGGAGGTGTCGCCGCTGCCGCGCACGCCGAACATGCCCTGGCGGACGCCGATCACCTCGGCGTCACCGGCGGGCTGCGCGGGCAGTGTTCCCTCGGGACCGGTGGTGGCGGCCCGGTCCACCGGCAGCGAGGATCGTTCGTTGTCCGAGGGCGAGGTCATCGGGCCGACCCCCCGGGGATGGGCAGCACGGGCCGGCCGGCGGCCAGGGCCGCTTCCTCGGCGGCCTGTACAGCCTTCTCCCGGTCCACGCCGAGCGGCATCTGCTGAATCTTCTCGTGCAGCATCAGGACGGCGTGCAGCAGCATCTCCGGCCGGGGCGGGCATCCGGGGAGGTAGATGTCGACCGGGACGACGTGGTCGACGCCCTGCACGATGGCGTAGTTGTTGAACATCCCGCCCGAGGAGGCGCACACCCCCATGGCCAGCACCCATTTCGGTTCGACCATCTGGTCGTAGACCTGCCGCAGCACCGGGGCCATCTTCTGGCTGACCCGGCCGGCGACGATCATGAGATCGGCTTGCCGCGGGGACGCCCGGAACGCCTCCATTCCGAACCGGGCGATGTCGAAGCGCGGCGACACGGTGGTCATCATCTCGATCGCGCAGCACGCGAGCCCGAAGGTCGCGGGCCACAGCGAACCCTTGCGCGCAAAACCGGCGAAGCTCTCCACCGTGCTCAGCAGAAAGCCGCTCGGCAACTTCTCCTCGAGACCCATGTCCGACTCTTATCACTTTCGGTCGGTGTTCGAATTCATTACGGCACAATCTCATTCCCTGTCCCGGTCATTCCCAGCCGAGACCGCCCCGCCGCCACTCGTAGACGTACGCCACCGCGACGTTGAACACGAACAGCGCCATCGCGGCCAGCCCGAAGACTCCCAGGGCGTCGAGGTGGACGGCCCACGGATACAGGAACACGATCTCGATGTCGAAGATGATGAACAGCATGGCCGTCAGGTAGTACTTCACCGGGAACCTGCCGCCGCCGGGGGGCTGCGGGGTCGGGTCGATCCCGCATTCGTAGGCTTCGAGTTTGGCCCGGTTGTAGCGGCTCGGGCCGATCACCGAGGACACGACGACGGAGAACACGGCGAACGCGACCGCGATCCCGCCGAGCACGAGGATGGGGATGTAGACGTTCACGGCGCCTGGCTCCTCTCCGTGCGAGCCGGCCACCCGCGCCGACTCCGTTGCCCTTGCCGACCTCTCGGCCGCTCGGGCCGAACGATCACGAGGCGGTGTCTGTGCTGTGAGTCACTTCAACCGCATCATTGTGATGTACGGCTCAGCCTACCGGCGGGGTGTCTCCCCGAGGCGGATACCACGCGGTGCGATTTCTCCGTTTCGCCCGACCGCTCGCGGACCGGCACTCGTGCCGCCGCTCGGGAGGAGGGCGGGCCGCGACGCCGTCAGGTGATGCTGCGGCCGCGCAGCAGCGCGACGACCGTCTCGGCGAGGCGGAACGGGTCGAGTGGCCGCGGCACCGCGGCCTCGGCCCGGGACCAGTCGGCGAGCCATGCGTCGTCCGCGCGACCGGTCAGCACGACGACGGGCGGGCACTGTTCGAGCTCGTCCTTGAGCTGCTTGGCGATCCCCATCCCGCCGGCGGGGGTCGCCTCGCCGTCCAGGATCGCGAGGTCGATACCGCCGGCGTCCATGTGCCGGATCACCATCGGCGCGGTCGCCACCTCGACGAAGTCGAGTTCGGGGAGCTCGGGATCGGGTCGCCGGCCCAGCGCCCGGGTGACCTGCTCGCGCGTGTCGGCGTCGTCGCTGTAGACGAGGACGCGCAGGGCGGCGGGGCGGCTGGCACTCGTGGTCGGGTCGGTCACGGGGGAAGATGCTACTGGCCGGACCCGGTCGGCCCCGGGAGGCGAGCCGCGGCGCACCCGGCCCGGGCCGGTCGCGCGCCTGGCGCCACCGTCGGCGGGCGACCGGTCCCCGTACTGACCTGGTGTTACCGGGTGAGGAGAACCAGGTGGCGACGAGGGCCGGTCACGACGCCGATTCTACCCGCGCGGCGGGGCTTCGAAGGCTTCCGGCCTCGTCCCTTCGGCACCGGCGACGGCCGGGGCGTGCCGGTGTTCCGGCAGCACGAGCATGCGGGCGTACGCGATCGCCCGGGGTGTGGTCGCGAAGACGTGCCGCTCCTCGCTGTCCTTGGTCGTGAACACACCCAGGGCGGACAGCGGCCGCAGGTGCTCCGGCCTGGCCCCGGAGATCAGCACCGTGATGTGGCGGTGCTCGAGTTTGGTGATGGCGTCCTTGAGGACGATCGCACCGGTGGCGTCGATGGCCGTCACCCGGGACATGCGCAGGATCACGACCTGGACGTCCGTGACGTCGGCGAGCTCGAGAAGGAACCGGTGGGCCGCGGCGAAGAACAGGGCGCCGTCGATCCGGTACGCGACGATGTGCTCGCGCAGCAACTCCTGCTCCTCGGCAGCGTGATCGCCCTCCTCGTCGAGGGGAACCTGTTCGATCCGAGCGGACTTCGCGACCGCCCGCAGCGCGAGGACGGCCGCGAATCCGACACCGACCGCGACCGCCGTCACGAGGTCGAGGGCGACGGTGACCAGGAACGTCACCGTCATGACGACGGCATCCGCGCGGCTGGCGCGCGTGATCGCGACGATCGAGGCGGTTTCGACCATCCGCACCGTGGTGGCGAGCAGAACGCCGGCGAGCGCGGAGAGCGGGATCTGCGCGACGAGCGGCGAGGCGAGATAGACGATTCCGGCCAGAACGACGGCGTGGGTGAGGGCGGACAGCCTGGACCGCGCACCCGAGCGGACGTTGACGGCCGTGCGGGCGATCGCGCCCGTCGCCGGGACACCGCCGAACAGGGGGGCCGCGATGTTGGCCAGGCCCTGCCCGAGCAGCTCCCGGTCGGGGTCGTGCCGGGTGCCGACACTCATCGAATCGGCGGCGGTCGCGGACAGCAGCGATTCGAGTGCCGCGAGCGCGGCCACCGCGAGCGCCGGCGCGAGCAGCGAGGTCAGCTCCCCCGGGTCGAGGAATCCGAGGCTGGGGGCGCCGAAGCCGGACGGGATGGACCCGATCCGCGTCACATCCAGATGGAACAGTCGAGCGACCACGGTGGCCACCACCACCGCGACGAGCGAGAACGGCAGTTTCGGCAGGTACCGGCCGCCGATCAGGATGGCCACGGCGACGAGCACCGCAACGGCCGCGGGCAGGAGGCTCGGCCGGTCGGCGAATTGCCGGACTGCGTCGAATGCGCTCTGCCACACCTTCTCCCCTTCGGCGTGGGCGATGCCGAGCGCAGCGGGAACCTGCTGCAGGGCGATGACCACGGCGATGCCCGCGGTGAAGCCCTCGATGACCGGGGCGGGCATGAACCGCACCGCGCGGCCGATGCCGGCGAAGGCGAGGAGCAGCAGCACGACGCCGGCGACGAGTCCCACCGCGAGGACGCCGGAGGCGCCGTGCTCGTGGAAGATCGGCACCAGGACGACGGTCATCGCGCCGGTCGGGCCCGACACCTGGAAGCGGGAGCCGCCGAACACGGCGGCGACCGCTCCGGCGACGACTGCGGTGGCGAGGCCCGCCGCGGCGCCGAGGCCGGAGCTGATGCCGAATCCCAGCGCCAGCGGCAGTGCGACGAGGGCGACGACGAGCCCGGCGGTCAGATCGGCGCGGGGCGAGCGCAGGGCAGGCTTCCACTCGCTCCAGCGGGGCATCAGCGCGGCGACGGACCGGGCGGCACGCACCACGACGGTGCCGGCCTCCGCTGCCTCCGCGCCCGGATCGGTCGCTGCATCACGCTGGTCTGTCGACATCGACATCGTGCCTCCACCACAAACAACAACTAAGAAATTGATAAAGTCCGCAATCAATGCGCGGGCGGCGCCCCCGGCGGGCGGTCGGCTCAGCCGCGGGCTCGGGCCCCCGCCGATTCGGCGACATCGTCCTCGAGCAGTTCCGCCTGTCCGGCGACCACACCGGTGAGGATGGCGCGGGCGACGGCCAGCAGTTCCGCGACCCGCGGTGACGTCAGGGCGTAGGTCACCGACAGCCCTTCCCGGCGCGCGGTGACCAGCCCCGCCCGCCGGAGGATCGCCAGCTGCTGGGACAGGTTCGCGGGTTCGATCCCCACCTCGGGCAACATCTCGGAGACCGCGTGTTCACGCTCGCTCAGCAACTCGAGGACCCGGATGCGTGCCGGATGCCCGAGCGTCTTGAAGAAGTCCGCCTTCATCCGATAGAGGGGCTGACGTGCCTGCGCGACCATCACCGTTCCCGTCGTCCGAGCCACCGCGAAGCGAGCGGTGCGTCTAGTTGCGCAGTTTAGCAATCAGTGATCCGAGTGCGCGCGTGACATGCGCCACGCGGGGCGGCCGCCGGGCCGGGGCGCGCGGGCACCTGGGGTGCGGAGCCAGTCAGGAACGGGCCGCGCGCCCGAGGCGGACGAAGCTCGCGGACATCTGCTCGACCGAGACCCGCGGGAGCCGCATCCGGCTCAGGTACGCAGTGTCGGTCACCGCGGACCAGTCGCAGGCCTGACTCACCGCGGTACCCCCGGCCGCCTCGGCAAAGGTCCATTCCCACCGGATGCCGAGCGGCGGGGTGTCCGGGTTGGCCGGCAGCCAGGCGAGCAGCCTGTCGAGTTCGAACGCCACCACATGGTTGACCACCGGATACGCCGCACCGCCGGGAAAGCGCACCTGCGCGACGAAGCGTTGCCCGAGGGCGGTGATCGGGAGCTGTCCCGCGGGGACGGACAACGTCCCCGACCCGTCGATCCCACTGTGCCGCAACGGGTCCCGAATCACCTCGAACAGCGCCGCGGCCGGAACCGGAATCGTGGTCGCGACCCGGAGCACGGTCGGGGTCCGCTCCACCCGCACCTCGCGCGCCCCGAAGTCACCGGTCCCCGCGTCCTCGCCCCCACCGTGCACGGTGCACACGGTACACACCGCGCACACGGACATCGTGCCACCCGTGGCGCACCCCCGGCCGGCGGCCGCGATCCCGGCCGGACACGCATATCCCACCGGGCGGCGGGGTATGCGTGCGAAGGTGGAACCGCCACCGATCACGGGAGGAAGCACATGATTGTCCGCAGAATCGCCCGCCCCATGCTTGCGTCGGTCTTCGTCGCCGGAGGCATCGACGCGCTGAGAGACTCGTCCACCAAGGCGGCCGCAGCGCAGCCGGGACTCGACCGGGCGGTGGGCATGCTGCCCGACACGGTGACGGCGAAGCTCCCGGACACGGTGAGCGAGAAGATCACGAACGATCCCGAGACGCTCGTGCGGATCAACGCCGCCGTGCAGATCGGGGCGGGTGCGCTGCTCGCGGTGGGCAAGGCCCCGCGGCTGGCGGCGCTCGCGCTGGCCACCACGCTCGTACCGACGACGGTGGCGGGCCACGACTTCTGGAACGTCCAGGATGCGGAGGCCCGCGCCATCCAGCGCACCCAGTTCCTCAAGAACGTGAGCCTGCTCGGCGGACTGATCATCACCGCGGTGGACACCGAGGGCAAGCCGTCGTTGGGGTGGCGCGGACGGCGGGCCGCACGACGCGCCCAGGAAGCCGTCGCCGGCGTCCTGCCCCGTCAGGACGACGCCGCGGGCGAGGCGGTGACCGAGGGTCTGCACAAGGTGGCCGAACGGGTGCGGACTCTGTCGGAGGAGGCATCGGAGGTGGCCGGCACCGCCCGGGAACGTGGAAGCCATCTGCTCGACGTCGCCAAGGAACGCGGTCCCGAACTCGCCGAGGTCGCCCGCGAACGGGGAAGCCATCTGCTCGGCGAAGCGCTGGACCGCGGCCCCGATCTCGCCGAGGTCGCCCGCGAACGGGGAAGCCATCTGCTCGGCGAAGCGCTGGACCGCGGCCCCGATCTCGCCGAGGTCGCCCGCGAACGGGGAAGCCATCTGCTCGGCGAAGCGCTGGACCGCGGCCCCGATCTCGCCGAGGTCGCCCGCGAACGGGGAAGCCATCTGCTCGACGGCGCCAAGGAACGCGGCCCCGAACTCGCCGAGGCCGCCCGCGAACGCAGTGCACTGCTGTGGGGCACTGCTCGGGAGCGCGGCCCGGAGCTGGCCAAGGTTGCCCGGGAACGGGCACTGACGGCGGAGGAACGTTCCCTCCTGCGGGCCCAGCAGGCCCGTCATCGCGCCGAAGAGGCCCTCACCCGCGCCCGCCTGCAGTTGCAGCGCTGACCGTGCGGTTCGGTCCCGCACCCGGTGATTCTGCGCGGGTGCGGGACCGGCACTAGACTTCTTGGGCACTTCGTGGCGGCGCACCCGTCGCCCCGTCCGACCCCGAGGAGACCCCTTGCCGGCCGATGGCCTGTCCCACCCCGACCATGAGCGTGAGCAGGTCTACCTGTCGATGCTGTACGGCCACCTCGACTCCATGCGGGCCTACGCGCAGACCCGCCTGAGCCGCGTCCTGCTCGACACCGGCGGCACCCCGCAGGCCCGCAGTGAGCGGGAGTCGTTCACGCAGCTGTACACCGAGGACATCGCGAAGTACGACGCGGCCGAGCACGGACTGTGTTTCGGCCGGATCGACGTCCGCGACGAGGACGGCGACGCGACGGAGGTGCGGTACGTAGGCCGCCTCGGCATCCTCGACGAAGCGAACGACTACGAGCCGCTGCTGCTGGACTGGCGGGCGCCCTTGGCGCGGCCGTTCTACCTGGCGACGCCGGCCGCGCCGGAGGGAGTGACGCGGCGCCGGCACATCCGGTCACGCCGCCGCGCGATCACCGCCCTCAACGACGAGTACCTCGACCTCGACGCGGCCCAGGCGCACGACGCGACCGTCTCGGCGGGCGGTGTCGCCGGCGAGTCGGCACTGCTGGCCGCGTTGAACGCCGCGCGCACCGGTCAGATGCAGGACATCGTTGCGACGATCCAGGCCGAGCAGGATGCGATCATCCGGTCCGAGCACAAGAGCGTGCTCGTCGTTCAGGGTGGTCCCGGCACCGGGAAGACCGCCGTCGCCCTGCACCGGGCGGCGTTTCTGCTGTACACATACCGTCGGCAGCTCGCGAAGAGCGGTGTGCTCATCGTCGGTCCGAACTCGACGTTCCTGGACTACATCGGGCAGGTGCTGCCCTCCCTCGGTGAGACCGGGGTGCTGCTGTCGACGATCGGTGACCTGTACCCCGGGGTGCGTGCGACCGTGGAGGATTCGCTCGAGGCGGGCACCGTCAAGGGCTCGCTCGACATGATCGAGGTGCTGAAGAAGGCGGTCCGGGATCGTCAGGAGGTTCCGGCGACGCCGATCCCCCTCGTCTTCGACACCTACCGGCTGACGCTCGACCGCAAGACGGTCACCCGGGCCCGCGGCCGGGCCCGGTCGTCGCGGCGGCCGCACAACCTGGCCCGTCCGATCTTCGTGGCCGCGGTGGTGGACGCCCTCGCCGACCAGCTCGCGTCGATCATCGGTGCCGATCCGGTCGGCGGCGCGAATCTGTTGAGCCGCGAGGACATCGACGACATCCGTACGGAGATGCGCTCCGACCGGGACATCGTGGGGGCGATCGATTCGCTGTGGCCGCAGCTGAGCCCGCAACAGGTGCTCGCGGAGCTGTTCGCCTCCCGGGACCGGCTCGCGTCGGCAGCACCGGAACTCGACGAGGACCAGCGTGAGTTGCTGCTGCGCCCGACGGCGACGCGCGCGTTCAGCGCCGCGGACGCCCCCCTGCTCGACGAACTCGCCGAACTGCTCGGGGTCGACGACGCTGCCGAACGCGAGCGGGCGGCGCGGCAGTGGCGCAGGCAGATCGCCGATGCGCAGGGCGCCCTGGACATCCTTACCGGGTCGGCGCCGCAGGATCTCGAGGACGACCTGGACCCGGAGATCCTGATGGCGTACGACTTGATCGACGCCGACCAGCTCGCGCAGCGGCAGGGCCGGTCGAGCCACGAGACCACCGCCGAGCGCGCCGCCGGGGACCGCACCTGGACGTACGGGCACGTGATCGTCGACGAGGCACAGGAGTTGTCCGCGATGGCCTGGCGAATGCTGATGCGGCGCATCCCGAACCGCTGGATGACCCTGGTCGGGGACACCGCCCAGACCGGGGATCCGGCCGGTTGCTCGTCCTGGCAGCGGATCCTCGAGCCGTACGTGGCCAATCGGTGGAAGAAGGCCGAGCTGACCGTCAACTACCGCACGCCCGCGGAGATCATGGAGATCGCCCACGCGGTTCTCGCCGAGATCGATCCGCATCAGGTGCCGCCCCGCTCGGTGCGCGAGTCGGGATTCGCGCCGTGGGCCCGGCACGTCGTCGAGGACGATCTGCTCGAGGCCGTACACAGTGCCCTCGCGGACGACCGCGGGCCGGGTCTGACCGCGGTGATCGCGCCGCACGAGTTGGTGGCGCAATGGGATCACCTGCGGTCGGATTCGGTGCGGGTGTCCACGGTGAAGGACGTCAAGGGCCTGGAGTTCGACTCGGTGCTGCTGGTGGAGCCGGCCGCCATCGTGGCGGAGTCACCTCGCGGGCTCAACGACCTGTACGTGGCGCTCACCCGCGCCACCCAGCGGCTCGGAGTCCTGCACACCGGGGAACTGCCCGAGTCGCTGACGGCACTCGCGGCGCCCGCCCGGTTGTGACGGGTCCTCGATGTGCCGTGTCGCCGTCCGCCCGGTTCCGGCGGGCGGTATGTTGCGGGCGGACGTGCGGCCGGTCGGAGCGGGAGGCGGGGCGGTGAGGAAGGCGTGGCCTCGACGGGATCGGACCCGGAGGCACTGGACACGGACCCTGACCGGGGTCGCGGTGCTCGCCGCGGCGGCAGGCTGTGGGGGTCCCTCGGCCTCGGAGGACTCCGGGCCCTCCGTCCCGGTGCCGGTCCCCAGGGCCGCCACTCCGGTCGAGGCAGCGGAGCTGGACGGGCCGGCCCTGCGGTTCAAACAGGCCTTGGCCGAGGTCGGGCTGGCCGCCGGCGTGCCCGACGAGACGCTCGTGGCGCTGGTGCGCGGGACGTGTGCACAGCTGGCCGCCGGGCTGCCGGAAGACCAGGTCCTCGGTTCGGTCCGGCCGGTCGCGGCCTTCGCGGCGTCCGTCTCGCGGGCGTCGTTGCAGGGCGACGATGCCGCCCGGTTCTATGTGGGTGCCGCCCGCGAGACGTACTGCTGACCGGTGGGTCAGCGCACGGTGTGCACGATGAGCACGTCCGAGGTCGACTTGCGGGCGAGGTCGGACGGGACGGACCCGAGCAACCGGCCGGTGAGGGTGTTCAGGCCCCGGTTACCCACCACGAGCAGGTCCGCGTCCACTTCCTCGACCAGTTCGAGGAGCGAGTCGACGGGGGCCCCGACGACGGCCCGTTCCAGGACGTTCTGGGCGCCGGCCGCGTGTGCCTTCTCGCGGGCGGTGCGCAGGATGTCGTACGTGGGCGCCGATCCGGTCACCTGGTAGGCGTCTTCACCGAGCACGTCGGCGGCGCGGGCGCTGTCCTTCGGATCCACCGGGTAGTAGGCGCACGCGATGACGAGGCGGGCGTCGGCGTCACCGGCGAGAGCTGCTGCCTTCTCCACGGCCCGGTACGACGACTCGGATCCGTCGGTGCCGACGACTACGGTCCGGTAGGCGGTCATGCAATCCTCCATGGAATCGGTAGGGTTCGGCCGGCGAGTGACCGTCGATGCGTGCCCCCGCCGACCGCTGCGTAGACAGTAACGGCCGATCGGACGGGTCCGGCAGCCTTTGGGGTGGATCCCACAGACCTGCCGGCGTGCGTTCGACGCCACTGACCGCCGTTGACGTTACCTTGCGTCACCGTAACGCGGGCCGAACATCTGCGCGGGGAACACGCCGGACTCCACGATGGTGTCCCGCCACGGCAGTGCGAGCTCGGTCAACCGGTCGGCCTTGCTCTCGCCCAGCGCCGCCCACGGCGCCACCGCGAGGTCGTCGGTCAGGTCCTCGACGAGTTCGCGGACCTCGAACCCCTCGTCGGTGAGCTCACCCGCGCGGTCCAGCAGTCCGCGGGTACGCAGCGCCGTCGCCGCGGCGGTCCACTCCTCCGCGCTCCAACCGCGGCGCGCGCGGGCGAAGTCCTCACTGAATCCGATCCCCGCGGCGGTGTGGGTGAGGAGGGCTTCGATGCCGGTGAGGCCGGCGGTCTGCAGTGCCGCGACGTGCCCGTCGCCCCGGTACTCGCGCAACAGGGTCAGCGCGTGCCACAGGACCAGGTGCGGGGCGTCCGGCCACGGCAGGTCGGCATGCCCGGCGTACAGCGGGCGGCCCTCCGGCCCGGGGACGGCCCGGGCGGCGCCCGCCGCGAGTTCCGCCGCCTCCCGCATCTCCGGCGAGTCGAGCACCTCGGGACCGAGGATCCGGGTCAGCGCCTCGTCGATGCCACGCAACCGGGCGGCGACGACGGCCTCGGGAGTGGCGAGCTGCCAGGCCCGCGGGATCGCGGACGCGACGAGGCGGGGGCTGAAATTGTAGAAGGTGGCGGTCACGACGCCGGCGCCGACGGCGCCGAGCGCAGCGGAACGCGCCGCGAAGTACCGCATCCGGCCGCCTTCGAGGCCGGTGCCGCCGAGGGCGGCGTCGACTTCGGGGGCGAAGTACCCGACGGAGTGGATCAGTTCGAGGGCACGGGCCGTGCGGCCGGCAGACTGTGGGTCCATGCCGCAGACGCTACGCGAGGCCCGCGGCGTCCATCCCGCGCAGTTCCTTCTTCAGGTCGGCGATCTCGTCGCGCAACCGCCCGGCCAACTCGAACTGCAGCTCGCGGGCGGCATTCATCATCTGGTCGGTCAGTTCCTGCACCAGGTCCGCCAGTTCGGCGCGGGGCATGGACTTCACGTCGCGGCCCTCGTAGACGCCGGCGCTCACAGCCCGACCGGATTCCCCCGGTGCGCGGCGGCCGCGGGAGGCGTTGCGGCCCGAGCCGCCGACCTCCACGGTGTCATCGGCCTCCTCGTAGACCTGGTCGAGGATGTCGGCGATCTTCTTACGCAGCGGTTGCGGGTCGATGCCGTGCTCGAGGTTGTAGGCGATCTGCTTCTCGCGGCGACGCTCGGTCTCTTCGATGGCGCGCGCCATCGAGTCGGTGATCTTGTCGGCGTACATGTGCACCTCGCCGGAGACGTTGCGCGCCGCGCGGCCGATGGTCTGGATGAGGCTGGTCGTCGAGCGCAGGAACCCCTCCTTGTCGGCGTCGAGGATCGCCACCAGCGAGACCTCCGGCAGGTCGAGGCCCTCGCGGAGCAGGTTGATGCCGACGAGGACGTCGTACTCGCCGAGCCGCAGCTGCCGGAGCAGCTCGACCCGCCGGAGGGTGTCGATGTCCGAGTGCAGGTAGCGCACCCGGATGCCGAGCTCGAGCAGGTAGTCGGTGAGATCCTCGGACATCTTCTTGGTCAGGGTGGTCACGAGGACCCGCTCGTCCCGCTCGGCGCGTTCGCGGATCTCGTGCACCAGGTCGTCGATCTGGCCCTTGGTGGGCTTGACCACGACCTTCGGGTCCACCAGACCGGTCGGCCGGATGACCTGTTCGACGAACTCGCCGCCGGCCTGCCCGAGCTCGTAGGCGCCGGGGGTGGCCGAGAGGTACACCGTCTGACCGATGCGCGCGGCGAACTCCTCCCAGGTCAGCGGGCGGTTGTCGACGGCCGAGGGCAACCGGAATCCGAACTCGACCAGGTTGCGCTTGCGCGACATGTCCCCTTCGTACATCGCGCCGATCTGCGGGACGGTGACGTGGGACTCGTCGATGACGAGCAGGAAGTCCTCCGGGAAGTAGTCGATCAGGGTCGCCGGCGCGGAACCGGCGGGCCGGCCGTCGATGTGCCTGGAGTAGTTCTCGATGCCGGAGCAGAACCCGACCTGCCGGATCATCTCGAGGTCGTACTGGGTGCGCATGCGCAGGCGCTGCGCCTCGAGCAGCTTGCCGCGGTTCTCGAGGTCGGCGAGACGCTCCTCGAGTTCGGCCTCGATGGCCGTCACGGCCCGTTCCATCCGTTCCGGTCCCGCGACGTAGTGGGTGGCCGGGAAGATCCGCAGCGAGTCCACCTTGCGCACCACGTCCCCTGTCAGGGGGTGCAGGTAGTAGAGCGCGTCGATCTCGTCGCCGAAGAACTCGATGCGCACGGCGAGTTCCTCGTAGGCCGGGATGATGTCGACGGTGTCGCCCTTGACCCGGAACGAGCCGCGCGTGAACGCCATGTCGTTGCGGGTGTACTGCACGTCGACCAGCAGGCGCAGCAGGACGTCCCGGGGCACCTCCACCCCGACCTCGAGCGCGATCGAGCGGTCCAGGTACGACTGCGGCGTGCCCAGGCCGTAGATGCACGACACCGACGCGACCACCACGACGTCACGGCGGGAGAGCAGCGCGGAGGTCGCCGAGTGCCGCAGCCGTTCCACGTCGTCGTTGATCGAGGAGTCCTTCTCGATGTAGGTGTCGGTCTGCGCGATGTACGCCTCGGGCTGGTAGTAGTCGTAGTACGAGACGAAGTACTCGACGGCGTTGTGCGGCAACATCTCCCGCAGCTCGTTGGCGAGCTGCGCGGCGAGGGTCTTGTTCGGCGCCATCACCAGGGTGGGGCGCTGTACCCGCTCGATCAACCACGCGGTCGTGGCCGACTTGCCGGTGCCGGTGGCGCCGAGCAGCACCACGTCCTTCTCCCCTGCCTGCAGGCGGTGCGTGAGCTCGTCGATCGCGGCTGGCTGGTCCCCGGCAGGCCGGTGGTCGCTGACCACCTCGAACCGCCCCTCGGTTCGTTCGATCTCCCCCACCGGGCGGAACTCGGAGTGGGCGACAACGGGATGCTCGCTTGCGAACGCCATGGGAACCAGGGTAGGCGGCGGCACCGACAACGCGGATCGACGGCCGGGACCCGGTGCGCGCCCGCCGGGACACGGAGACATCCGCGGGGCATGATCGACCGGACCGGCTCGCCCGTCCACCGCCGGCTCCCGTCGGACCGACCGTCCGGAGACCGCGACATCGAGGGGGAACACGTGAATGCTCGCCACGACCCGCAGCCCGCAGTGGCGCCCCCGCCGGACTACCGGATCCATGCCCGGCTGGACCTGAAGAACGACAGGCGGACCTCCGCAGCCGTCCGGGTCGTCCTCGCTCTGACCGTCGCCCTCTCTCTCGGCGCGGCAGTGGTCCTGGACTTGCCGCTGCGGAGCGGGTGGGGCACGATGCCCACGGTCGCCGTCACCGCCGTGGCGTGCCTCGGCTACCTGGCGGTGCACGAACTGACCCACGGCCTGGTCTCCCGGATGTTCTCCCGGGTGCGCCCCACCTACTCGCTGCGCTTCCCCTTCCTGACGACAGGCAGCGAGGCCTGGCTCACCCGGAACGCGGCCGTGACCGTCACCCTCGCGCCCGTAGCTCTGTGGGGCGCGGTCCTGGTGACATTCCTCTTCACCGTGCCCGTCGACTTCGTCCTCACCGTCTTCGTCGTGACCGTGGTGAACTTCGCGGGGTCGGCCGGCGACTACGTCCAGGCCGGGGTACTGTCGCGACTGCCCGCGTCCGCGCTCGTGCAGGACGACGGGCACCGGACGACGGCGGCAGTGCCGGCCGGATCGCCGAACCTGCAGGCCGGTGCCGACGGGTTCGCCGGGTCGGACCGCAGTAACGTTCAGACCATGTTCGAGGCGAAGCTCCACCACGTCAAGGTCGAGACCTTCGACGTGGCCGCGCACACCAACGTCGACCCGAAGGGCTTCGTCCGGAAGGTCGAGGTGTATCGGGTCGAGCGGTGGGGGCTGTACATGGCGCGGCCCGCCGACCACCCCCAGTTCGGGTATCTCGAGTCGTGGCTGCTGCCGGAACTGGGCCTGCGCGCCTCGATCTTCCACTTCCGGCCCGGCTTCGAGCGCGACCAGGACCGGTACGTCGACATCGGCGAGTTCTGGCGCGAGGGGGACGTGTGGCATTCGCGCGACCACTACCTCGACCTCGTGGTGCGCACCGGACGCGACACCGCCGTCGAGGACGTCGACGAGCTGCTCGCTGCCGCGGCGGCGGGTCTGCTCGATCCCGGGACCGCCGAGCGCGCGGTGCAACGCGCGTTGCGGGCGGTCGACGGCATCGCCACGCACGGCCACGACCTCGACGCGTGGCTGGCCGCACTGGCCATGCCGATCAGCTGGCGCTGAGCTGCCGGCCGGCCGGCCGGCCCCGGCCCGCGCGTCAGGCCGACCATCCGGTCTGCTCAGCCCATTGCCGGGCGCGCGTGTAGGCGCCGTCGAACCAGGGCGCCTTCTCCTCGGCGTAGACGGCAGCAGCCTGGGCGGGGTCGTGCCGGGCCGCCGCGTCGCGGGCCGCGGCCCGCTTGATCTCGGCGTACTCGGTGGCCGCGTCGGAGTCGGCGCGCAGCCAGTCCCGCAGCAGCAGCGCGAACTGCTGGCCCGGCCAGCCCTGCACCCGCAGGTGCACGTACGCGGGCCGCCCCGGGTCGGCACTGCCGTGCAGGCGCATGCCCCACACGGCCGGATCGGTCTCGCCGCCGGCCCCGTACGAAGGCTGCGGTTCGTCGTGGTCGACGTGGGCGATGCGGGGAAAGCCGGCCCCGGCCAGCGCGTCGTCGAGCGCCTCGGCCGCGGCGAGGTCCGGCACGGTGATCTGCAGGTCGAGGACGTCGACGGCGGCCAGGCCGGGCACGGCGGTCGAGCCGATGTGGTCGATCCGCAGGGCGTGTCCCCCGGCGGCGAGGGCGAGCCGGCCGATCAGCCGTTGCGCCTGCCGGTGCCAGTCCGGGTTCGGATCGACGAGCACCGGCGCCGGCTGCACGGGGATGCGGCCGCGCAGGTTGGCCTCGAACGGCACGAGCCGCTCGGTCCACAGCGTGCGCACGGCCGCCGCGAGGGCGTCGCGCTCGCCGTTGTTGTCCAACCAGATATCCGCTGCGGCACGGCGCTGTTCGTCGGTGGCCTGGGCGGCGATGCGGGCCCGCGCATCGTCCTCGGGCATCGCGCGGAGTTCGACCAGGCGGCGCAGCCGCTCGTCGGCGTCGGTGTGCACCACGGCGACGAGGTGGAACGCGGGCGCCATCCCGCCCTCGACGAGCAGCGGGATGTCCTGCACGACGACGGCGTCGGCGGGTGCGGCGGCGACCAGTTCGGCGGTGCGTGCGCCCACCCGGGGGTGGGTTATCGCGTTGAGCACCGCCCGGGCCTCGTCGCTGGCAAAAGCCTTGGCGGCCAAGGCGGGCCGGTTCAGGGAGCCGTCCGGCAGCAGGATGTCCTCGCCGAACGCGGCGGCGAGTTCGGCCAGGCCCTCGGTGCCCGGCGCGACGACCTCGCGGGCGATGGTGTCCGCGTCGACGAGCACTGCCCCCAGCGCGACGAGTTCGTGGGAAACGGTGGATTTGCCCGCCCCGATGCCTCCGGTCAGTCCGAGTCTCAGCACGTCGACCAGTGTCGCATCACCGCTCCGGTGGCCGGACACCGGCCGGTCGTCACACTGCAGTCACAGCACGGTCACGGACAGGTCGCGACCAGCGGTTTCGCCGGCAACACGCCCATCTCACCGGTCTCACCTGCCCCAGTATCATCGGCGCGTCGGATATCGTCGGACCGAGCGTCCGACCACCGTCGTTACCCGCCCCACTCGAGAAGGCACCGCATGCGATCCTCCCCTCAGCTGCCCGGTCGGCATCGCCTCGGCATGGAGAACGGTGTTCACTGCATCCTCATCCCCGAGGTGGCCGCCGCGCTCGCCGAACACCGGCGAAACTGGTTCACCATGCTGCTCAGCAACGCCCGCCACAGCCAGGCGGCGATACGCAAACGCGCCGCCGAGCTGCCGGCCCAGTGGGCCACCACCCCGGCGGTGAGCTGAACAGCTCCGCCCCGGTCGGCGCGACGTACAGCACTGTGGCCCCGCTCCTCGTGGAGCGGGGCCACAGTGCTGTCCGGCACCGGTGTCGGGTCCCGTCCGTCCATGCCGGGCAGCGAACGCGAGGGGCGCCCCCCCCCCCCCCCGGGCCGGGGGCCCCCCGCGCTGTCCGGCACCGGGGGCGGCGCCCGCCCGGCCAGCCCGGGCCGCCCACGCGCGGGGCCCCGCACCGACCCGGTGCGGGGCCCCTCGATCGAACGTGTCAGGCGTTGCCGGACAGCTTCTCGCGCAGCGCGGCGAGCTGCGCGTCGCTGGCGAGCGAACCGCCGGTCGACTCGGCGGCGCCGGTCTCTGCACCCGTCTCGGACGAGTAGTTGGTGCCGGAGACACCCGCGGCAGCCTCGGCGGCCTCGTCGGCAGCCATCTTCTCGATCTGGGCGGTGTGCATCTTGTGGCGACGCTCGGCCTCCGCGTAGCGGGACTCCCACTCCTCGCGCTGCTTCTCGAAGCCCTCGAGCCACTCGTTGGTCTCGGGGTCGAAGCCCTCGGGGAAGATGTAGTTGCCCTGCTCGTCGTAGCTGTCGGCCATGCCGTACTTCGACGGGTCGAACTCGGCGTTGTAGTCCTCGTTCGCCTGCTTCAGCGACAGCGAGATGCGGCGACGCTCGAGGTCGATGTCGATGACCTTGACCATCGCGTCGTCGCCGACGGCCACGACCTGGTCCGGAACCTCCACGTGGCGCTCGGCCAGCTCGGAGATGTGCACCAGGCCCTCGATGCCCTCCTCGACGCGCACGAACGCGCCGAACGGAACCAGCTTGGTGACCTTGCCGGGGACGATCTGGCCGATCGCGTGGGTCCGGGCGAACTGACGCCACGGGTCTTCCTGGGTGGCCTTGAGCGAGAGCGACACGCGCTCGCGGTCCAGATCGACGTCGAGAACCTCGACGGTGACCTCGTTGCCGACCTCGACGACCTCGGACGGGTGGTCGATGTGCTTCCAGGACAGCTCGGAGACGTGCACCAGACCGTCCACCCCGCCCAGATCGACGAACGCGCCGAAGTTGACGATGGAGGACACGACGCCCTTGCGGACCTGGCCCTTCTGGAGCTGGTGCAGGAACTCGCTGCGGACCTCGGACTGGGTCTGCTCGAGCCAGGCGCGACGCGACAGGACCACATTGTTGCGGTTCTTGTCGAGCTCGATGATCTTGGCCTCGATCTCCTTGCCGACGTACGGCTGCAGATCGCGGACGCGACGCATCTCGACGAGCGACGCGGGCAGGAAGCCACGCAGGCCGATGTCGAGGATCAGGCCGCCCTTGACGACCTCGATGACGGTGCCCTTGACGGCCTCGTCCTTCTCCTTGAGCTCCTCGATCGTGCCCCACGCGCGCTCGTACTGCGCACGCTTCTTCGACAGGATCAGGCGGCCTTCCTTGTCCTCCTTGGTGAGAACCAGGGCCTCGACCTCGTCGCCGACGGAGACGACCTCGTTGGGGTCGACGTCGTGCTTGATGGAGAGCTCACGGGACGGAATGACGCCTTCGGTCTTGTAACCGATGTCGAGCAGCACCTCGTCGCGATCAACCTTGACGATGGTGCCTTCCACGATGTCGCCATCGTTGAAGTACTTGATCGTGGCGTCGATGGCGGCGAGAAAATCCTCGGCGGAGCCGATGTCGTTGACGGCTACCTGCGGCGAGGTGACGGTGGTGGAGGGCATGTGTTGAGTTGCTCCGGACGGGTTGGTAGTCGGTTGATGAAGTTCGGTCGGACGAGCGGACCGCGCGCCGCGCGAACGCCGCGCACACCCCGCCGCGGGCGACCGCGCCGGATCCTGTCGGGCCACGGGCGGACACTCGCGACCCTCAGGCTACGCGTCCCGGTGCTAGCTGGGCAAACCCGGGCCGATCCCGCTCGTCCGGCGGCTCTACCCTGAACGACATGTCCGACGACCGTCACGCCCACGCCCAGTCCGTCCTGGGAACGACCCGCGCAGGTCGGGCCCGCCTCGGCACCAGGGACAGCGAACGTGCGAGCCGCACCTGGTGGGACGCCGACGCCGCGGACTACCACCGCACCCACGGCGAGTTCCTCGGCGTGGACTCGGCGGAGGGCGAGTTCGTGTGGTGCCCGGAGGGGCTGCACGAGGGCGATGTGCACCTGCTCGGCGACGTGTCCGGCCGGGACGTCCTCGAGGTCGGCTGCGGTTCGGCGCCGTGCGCCCGCTGGCTCGCCGGGCGGGGTGCCCGGGCGGTGGGGCTGGACATCTCCATGGGGATGCTCTCCCGCGGGCAGGTCGCGATGGACCGCGGTGGGCCGCGGGTGCCGCTCGTCCAGGCCGGCGCGGAGGATCTGCCCTTCGCGGACGAGAGCTTCGACATCGTGTGCTCGGCGTTCGGGGCGGTACCGTTCGTCGCCGACTCGGCACGGGTCATGCGGGAGGTCGCGCGGGTCCTGCGCCCGGGCGGCGTCTGGGTGTTCGCGGTCAACCACCCTATCCGCTGGATCTTCCCGGACGACCCGGGCGAGCGCGGACTGACCGCGATGCTGCCCTACTTCGATCGCACCCCGTACGTGGAGGTCGACGAGGACGGGGTTCCCACCTACGTCGAGCATCACCGCACCGTCGGCGACCGGGTTCGCGAACTCGTCGCGGCCGGCCTCGAGATCCGCGACATCGTCGAACCGGAATGGCCGGAGGGGCTCGACCGGGAGTGGGGCCAGTGGAGCCCGCTGCGGGGGGAGCTGTTCCCCGGGACCGCGATCTTCTGCAGCCGCAAACCGGACTGACCGGCCGCGAACGCCGCTCCCTTCCGATCGTCCGTTGCGCCGGAGCCGCCTGTGTCAAGGTCGGGGGGTGACGCCCGAGGACGATTCCGGCGCATCGCGCGCACACCACGGCACGCGACACGGCGGTCGGCTGCTGCCCACCACGCGGCTCGACGCGTTCTCCGACGGAGTCTTCGCAATCGTCATCACGCTTCTCGTCCTCGAACTCGACGTCCCCGAATCGGCGTCCCGGCTGTTCGAGGACCTGCGGGCCGAATGGCCGTCGTTCCTGGGATATCTGGTCAGCTTCGCCTTCATCGGTGGGGTGTGGGTCGAGCACATCAACCTCACCCGCGTGCTGCGGGCGGCCGACGCGGTCTTCCTGCGCCTGAATCTGTTGCTGCTGCTGTTCGTCTCCTTCCTGCCGTTCACCACCAGCCTGATGGCGACCCATCTGGCCGACGCGGCACGCCGACCGGCGACGGTGGCGTTCGGTCTGAACCTGACCCTGGCGATCCTGATGAGCAACGTGCTGATCGTCTACGCCGTGCGTGCCGCCGATCTCACCGACGAGGCGGGCCGCGCCGAACTGCCGACGCTGGCCCGCGAGCGGTGGTCGGCGGCGGTGCTCATGGCCGCCTCGACCGTGCTGGCGGCGTTTCTGCCGCAGCTCGCGGTGGCGTTCTATCTCGCGGCCGCCGTGGTCCTGCTCGCCGAGCCGTTCCGGGTTCTCCGGGTCCGCCGGCACCGAACGGGCACCGGGCGGAACTGAACCGACCGGCCGGGGGCCTTCGGCCCTTCTCGTCGCCCGCACCGGCGCCTATGTTGGGCAGCAGGACGATCGGTCCCTCCCACAGGCGGCGAGACGACAGTGAGCGAGCCTACGATCTCGGGGCAGGACGATGCCCTGCTGCTGTCGGTGGTCCGCGACCTGGTGGCCGAGCGGTACACGATCGATCGCGCCGCCGGCACGCGGCTCGACAGCGTCTTCGATCGGGATCTCGGGCTCGACAGCCTCGCGGTCACCGAACTGTTCTCCCGTGTCGAGGAGGTCTTCGCGGTGCGCCTGCCCCGCGAGGCGCTCGGCACCGTGAGCACCCCGCGTCAGCTGCTGGGCGCGGTGCACCGAGCACCCGCGCGAGAGCGCCGCGGCCCGGTGCCCGCACGGCGGGCCGCGCCGGCACCCGCCGAACGGACCCCGGACGCGACCGCAACCCTGACCGAGGCACTCTCCTGGCACGCCCGCACCCATCCGGATCGTGTCCATCTGCGCATCCTCACCGAGGGACGCCGGAGCGAGATCGGCTACGGCGAGCTCTACTCGGCGGCCGCTACCGTGTCCGCCGCGCTGCTCGCCCGCGATCTGCGCCCCGGTGACGCGGTCGGTCTGATGCTGCCCACGGGCCGGGAGTACTTCACGACGTTCACCGGCGTGCTCCTGGCCGGCGGTGTCCCCGTCCCGGTCTACCCGCCGGCACGTCCGTCCCAGCTCGCCGAACACCTGCGCCGCCAGGTACGCATCCTCGACAATGCCCGGGTCCGTGTGCTGGTCACCGATCCGGAGGCCGCCGGCCTGGCCCGGTTGACGGCCGGCCAGGTGCCGACGGTGCGCCACGTCGTGACCCCGGGTGAACTGACCGGGTACGGCGAGGCGGCCGGCGCCGCACGCGCCGCCGGCGACATCGCCCTGCTGCAGTACACCTCCGGCAGCACGGGTGATCCCAAGGGCGTGACCCTCACCCATGCGAACTTGCTGGCCGACATCCGGGCGATGGGCACGGCCGCCGAGGTCTCCGCCTCCGACGTCTTCGTCAGCTGGCTGCCCCTCTACCACGACATGGGGCTGATCGGCGTGTGGTTGTCCGGCCTGTACTTCGCGGTGCCGGTGGCGGTGATGTCGCCGCTGGAGTTCCTCGCCCGCCCGGAGCGGTGGTTGTGGGCGATCCACACCCAGCACGGGACGCTGTCGGCGGCGCCGAACTTCGCCTACGAGTTGTGCCTGCGCCGAATCGGCGACGCCGATATCGACGGGCTCGATCTCGGCTCGCTGCGCATGCTGTTCAACGGTGCCGAAGCCGTGAATGCGGACACCGTGCTCCGGTTCTGCGACCGGTTCGCCGCCTACGGGCTCCGCCGCGAGGCCATGGCCCCGGTGTACGGGCTGGCGGAAGCGTGCGTCGGACTCACCTTCCCGCCCGTCGGGCGGGGCCCGGTGATCGATCGGGTCGACCGCGAGCGTTTCCTGCGGACGGGCCGCGCGGTGTCTGCCGGTGACGAGGATCCGAATCCGTTGCGTTTCGTCGCGTGCGGCCGGCCGCTCCCGGGGCACCGGATCCGGGTGGTCGACTCGGCTTCGAACGTGCTGGGCGACCGGCGGGAGGGCCGGATCGAGTTCCGCGGCCCCTCCGCCACCGCCGGGTACTACCGCAATCCGCCGGCGAGCAGGGCGCTGTCGCGGCACGGATGGCTCGACACCGGCGACCTCGGCTACCTCGACGGCGGCGAACTGTACGTCACCGGTCGCATCAAGGACCTCGTCATCCGGGCGGGCCGCAACCTGCACCCGGAGGAACTGGAGCGGGTGGTGGGCGAGATCCCCGGCATCCGGAAGGGCTGCGTGGCGGTGTTCGCGACCACCGCGCAGTCCGGCGGCACCGAGCGCCTGGTCGTCCTGGCCGAGACGCGCGAGACCGGGGCGGCCGTCCTCGACCGGCTCCGCGGACGCATCGCCGGGGCCGCGGTGGACCTGCTCGGCACCCCGCCGGACGACATCGTGCTCGCCCCGCCCGGAACGGTGCGCAAGACCTCGAGCGGCAAGATCCGCCGGTCGGCCACCCGGGAACGCTACGAGCAGGGCGACATGCGGGCCCGGCCCGGCCGGTGTGGTGGCAACTGACACGGTTCGCCGTCCGCGGTGCGGTCCCGAGCCTGCGGCGCGCGGTCCACCTCGTCCGGACCGGGGCGTTCGCCCTGTGGTGCTGGACGACGGTCGTCGTGGTCGGCCTGCCGACCCTGATCGCCGTGGCGGTGCTGCCTCGGCTTCCGGCGCGCCGCGCGGCCGCGGGCCGGGCCGCGCGGGCGCTCGCCCGCCTGACCCGCACCCCGGTGACCGCGCACGGCACCGAGCATCTCGCGCGGTTGCCGGACTGTGTGGTGGTCGCCAACCACGCCAGCTTCCTGGACGCCATCGCGATGTCGGCGGTCCTGCCGGGTAGCTACACGTTCGTCGCCGGTGAGGTCTTCGAGCGCAAACCGTTCATCGGGTTCCTCCTGCGGCGGGTCGGTACGCGGTTCGTCGAGCGCACCGAGCGCGAGCAGAGCGTGGCCGACGCGGACCGGTTGGTCGAGGCGGCCCGTGCCGGGGGCCGTCTGGTGGTGTTCCCCGAGGGTGCACTCTCACCGGTCCCGGGGCTGCGGTCCTTCCGCCTGGGCGCGTTCGTGATCGCTGCGCGGGCGGGTCTTCCGGTGGTCCCGGTCGCGATCACCGGTACCCGCGCGATGATGTGGCCCGACCACGGCAGGATCATCCACCGCGGAGCGGTCCACCTGGTCGTCGGCGCGCCGATCCTGCCGTCCGGTGACAGTTGGGACGCCGCCGTGGCGCTCGAGCGGGCGGCGCGGGCCGTGATCGCCGCACAGTGTGGAGAGCCCGACGGGGGCCGCTGAGCGGGGCCCCGGCGCTAGAGCAGCTTGGACAGGAACGTCTTGGTCCGTTCGTGCTGGGGATTGCGCAGCAGTTCCTGCGGCGGGCCGGCTTCGACGACCACGCCGCCGTCCATGAACACCAATTGGTCGGCGACCTCTCGGGCGAAGCCCATCTCGTGGGTGACCACCATCATCGTCATCCCGCCGGCGGCGAGGTCCCGCATGACCGCCAGCACCTCGCCGACGAGTTCGGGATCCAGGGCGGAGGTGGGTTCGTCGAAGAGCATGAGCTTGGGTTCCATGGCCAGGGCGCGGGCGATGGCGACGCGTTGCTGCTGGCCGCCGGAGAGCTGGGCCGGGTAGGCGTCGGCTTTGGCCGCGAGCCCGACCTTGTCGAGCAGGTCCCGCGCCAGTGCGACGGCGTCGGGGCGACGCATCTTCTTCACCAGCATGGGCACCTCGATGACGTTCTCGAGGGCCGTGCGGTGCGGGAACAGGTTGAAGTGCTGGAAGACCATGCCGATCTCACGGCGCTGCCTGGCCGCCGCGCGCGGGCTCAGCTCGTAGAGCTTGCCGCCGCGTTCGGCGTAGCCGACGAAGTGGCCGTCGACGTGCAGGCGGCCGGCGTCGATGTTCTCGAGGTGGTTGATGCAGCGCAGGAAGGTGGACTTGCCGGATCCGGAGGGTCCGATCAGGCAGGCGACGGTGCCGTCGGGCACCTCGAGGGACATGCCGTTGAGCACCCGCAGGGCGCCGTAGCTCTTGTAGACCCGGTCGGCCTGGACCATGGGCGTCATCGGCGTTCTCCTCCGGGGATGTCGGGTGCCTGCGCGGCGCCGGGCTCGACGGGCACGGGCTTGCCCTGCGCGTCGGCGAGGGCCTGCAACTGCCGCGTCGTGAGCTGGCGGCTCAGGCCCTTCGAGTAGTGCCGTTCGAGGAAGTACTGGCCCACCATGAGCAGGCTGGTGATGGCCAGGTACCAGGTGGCGGCGACGAGCAGCAGCGGGATGGGCTGGAAGTTGGCGCCGGAGATGTCGCGGGCGCGGCCGTAGAGCTCGAGGCTGTACGGCACCGCCGCGACCAGGGAGGTGGTCTTGAGCATGCTGATGAGCTCGTTGCCCGTCGGCGGGATGATCACCCGCATCGCCTGCGGCAGGACCGTGCGGCGGATGGTCTGCGACCACGACATGCCGAGCGCCACCGAGGCCTCCGTCTGGCCTTCGGGGACCGAGCCGATCCCGGCGCGCACGATCTCGGCCATGTAGGCGGCCTCGTTGAGCCCGAGTCCGATCACGGCGAACAGGAAGGCCGCGTTGATGCCCTGCAGGTCGATGTGCACGAACTGGTGCACGAACGGGATGCCGAGGTCGAGCTGCTTGTAGATCGAGGGGAACAGGCCCCAGAACACCAGCTGCACGTAGACGGGGGTGCCGCGGAAGATCCACAGGTACACCCAGGAAACGGTCTTGAGGACCGGGTTCGGGGACAGGCGCATGACCGCGAGAAGCACGCCGAGCAGGACGGCGAGCAGCATCGCCAGCACGGTCAGCTGCACGGTCTTCCAGGCCGCTGCGGTGATGCGCCGGTCGAACAGGTACTGCGCGTACACGTCCCACCGGTAGGCCTCGTTGGTGGCGGCGCCGTAGAGGAACAACGCCAGCAGCACGGCGACGACGATGCCGGCGATCCAGCGGCCCGGCCGGCGCAGCGGCACGGCCTCGATGGTTTCCGGTTCGGTCTGCGGTTCCGGTCCGGTGACGGAGGTCGGGCGGTCGCTCATCGCACCCCTTTCGGTCAGCTCGTCGCCGCGTTGATCTGCGCGGTGTCGATGGTTCCTTCTTCCATGCCCCACCGCTGCGCGATCTGCGCGTAGACGCCGGAGTCGATGAGATGCTGCATCGCCTGTTGCAGCACCGGTCCGAGCGGCGAGCCCTTCGCGACGACGAAGCCGTAGGGGGCGGCGTCGAATACCGGTCCGGCGGTCTCGAGGCGGCCGTCGCTGCGGGCGATCGCGTACGCGGTGATCGGCGAGTCGGCCGAGAGGGCGTCGACGCGACCGAGGATCAGGGCGTTGGTGGCCTCGTCCTGGCTGTCGTACTTGACCTTGTCGATCGGGGGTCTGCCCGCGGCGACGCAGGCTTCGCTCTTGGCGGGCACTTCGTCGATGTCCTCGTAGGTGGTGGTCTGCACCGCGACGCGCAGTCCGCACGCGTTGTCGGGGTCGACGTCGTCGCCGACGCGTTGGGCCCATTGCACGCCGGCGCTGTAGTAGGTGACGAAGTCGACGGACTGCTCGCGTTCCTTGGTGTCGGTGAACGACGACGAGCCCATGTCGAACGTGCCCGCCTGGACGGCGGGGATGATGCGGTCGAAGTCGGATTCGTTGAACACCGGGCGCACGCCGAGGACGTCGCCGAGGGCGTCGACGAGTTCGACCGCAAAGCCGACGATGCGGCCGTCGTCGTCCTTGAATTCGTTCGGGGCGTAGGGCACGTTGACGCCGACCTTCAGCTCGCCGGTCGCGGCGACACTCGCCGGGAGCTGGTCGGCGATCGCGTCGACCCGGTCGGCGCCGACCGGGTCACCGGGCGGCACGGTCGACTCGGTGTTGACGACGCAGCCGGACAGGACCGCGGCCGTCAGCAGCGCACCGAGCAGCCCCGCGACGAGGCCCCGGCGGCCGGTCGGTCCGGTACGTGCTGGTTCGTTCACAACCGCACAGTATCCATCGACGGACCCCGATTGCGGAAACCACCGCGCACCGGAGCCGGTGTCGAGGGGCTCGGTGGTGCCGGTGGTGCGGCGTCCCGGCGGGTCGAGCCGGCCGGGCGGGGTGGGGCTCGGGCTCAGCGGCGCAGCGTACGGGCGACGACGGTCTCGGCGAATTCCGCGGTGGAGGCGAGTCCTCCGAGGTCGGCGGTGGCCACGCCGGCCTCGACGGTCGCGGCGACGGCGTGCTCGATCCGGCGGGCGGCGGCGGCGAACCCGGGTACGTCGTGGACGGTGCCGAGCCGGTCGAGGAGCATCGCGGCGGACAGGATGAGGGCCGTGGGATTGGCGCGGTTGCGTCCGGCGATGTCGGGGGCCGCCCCGTGAGCGGCCTGCGCCATGGCCTGGGTGTCGGAGGCGTTGATCGACGCCGCGGTGCCGAGCGAGCCGGACAGCTCGCCCGCGAGGTCGGAGAGGATGTCGCCGAACATGTTCTCGGTCACGACGACGTCGTAGTCGCCGCCGTGGCGGACGAGGTGGGCGGCCATGGCGTCGACGTGCTCGTCGTCCACCGTGACCGACGGATACTGGGCGCCGACCTCTCGGCACACGTCCCGGAACAGGCCGGTGGTCAGGGACAGCACGTTGGCTTTGTGCACGATCGTGAGGCGGTGGCGACGACGTGCGGCGAGCCGGAAGGCGGTGTGGGCGATGCGTTCGGTGGCGGCCCGGGTGACGACGCCGACGGCGAGCGCGACGTCGGGGGTGGGCATGAATTCGCCGCTGCCGACGGCCATGTTGCGGTCGGCGTAGAGCCCTTCGGTGTTCTCCCGCACGATGACGAGGTCCATGTGCGGTGACACGGCGCGGACGCCGGGCAGGGCGCGGGCGGGGCGGATGTTGGCGTAGAGGTCGAACCGCTTGCGGATCTGTCCGCCCGGGGTGAGCCGGCCGCGGAACGGGTCGGGATAGGCCGCGCTGTCGTGCGGTCCGAGGATCCACGCACTCAGACCGGCGAGGGCGTCGAGGGTGGATTCGGGGGTGGGGGTGCCGTGGGTGGCGATCGCATCGGCTCCGAGCGGGAGCGGGACCCAGTCGATCTGCGGGCCGTGGGCGGCGGCGACGGCGGCGTCGACCACGCGGCGGGTGGCCGGGACGATCTCGTGCCCGATGCCGTCGCCTTCGAGCAGTCCGATGCGGTGCGGGGCGGGGATTGCGACGGCGTCGGTCATAGGGCAATCATTACCCACCATGGTGCAGTCGGTGGAACTGCTCCTCGACGACCGCCTGGATCAGGCCGTCCGGGAGGAATGGGCGCGTTTGCTGGATGTGGGGCTGGCCAGCCAGGCCCGCAACCGGTCCGAGTCGAACCGCCCGCACATCACGCTGGCGGTCGCCGCTTCGATTCCGCCGGGCGTGGAGGGGGCGATGCGGGAGCGGATCGCGGGGGTGCCGTTGCCGGTGCGGCTCGGGGGCATGGTGCTGTTCGGCTCGCGTACCGCGACGGTGGCGCGGCTGGTGGTGCCGACGGCCGAGCTACTCGAGCTGCAGCGGGCGGTCTTCGAGCTGGTCGACGGGTGTCCCGGTGTCCCGCCGCACACCCGGCCCGGCGAGTGGACTCCGCACGTGACCCTGGCCCGCCGGGTGCCGCCGGGCCGGCTCGGCTCGGCGCTGGCGGCGACCCGCGCCGGCAGCCGCGAGTTGACGGGTGTGACGGCGGGCATCCGACGATGGGACGGCGAGGCGCGACGCGAGTGGCGGGTGGTGTGAGGGCACGGCGTGGTGGGACGGCGCCGGGTCAGACGCGGTAGTCGCCGAACTGGGTGCACTCGCGGTGGGTGTCGGGAGTCCGGCCGGTCAGCGCCAGGGCGTCGAGCACCACGAAGACGACGAGGACGAGCAGGAGGACGGTCATGGCTTCAGCCTCGTCCACGGGCGCCCCGGCCGACAGCGGCAGGAACGACATGTAGCGTCGTTTTCCGGCCAATCCGGTGGCAGACTGGCGGACATGCTGACGACGGTGGTCGTGCCGCTGCTCCCCCGCACCGAGGCCTTCGAACTCGGTGTCGCCTGTGAGGTGTTCGGGTTCGACCGCTCCGACGACGGGTTGCCCGTGTACGACTTCGGCCTCGTCGCAGGCAGCCCCCGGCCGGTCACCACCCGATTCGGGTACACGATCGACGTCCCCTACGACCTCGATCGCCTCGACGACGCGGACCTGATCGTGGTTCCGGCCGGCGGCACCGGGAGCGCCGACCGCGACGAGTCGTTCGTGTGCGGCGCCGGCGGCGACGTCGCCGATCTCGAGCCCCTGTTCGCCAAACTGCGCGCCGCGGTGGAGCGCGGCGCGCGGGTCGCGAGCCTGTGCACGGGCGCCTTCGTGCTGGGCGCGGCCGGTCTGCTCGACGATCGCCGCTGCACCACCCACTGGCGTCACGCGGCGCAGCTGGCCGCACGCTTCCCGTCCGCGAAGGTCGATCCGGATGTGCTCTACGTCGACGACGATCCGGTGTTCACCAGCGCCGGTACCGCCGCCGGTATCGACCTGTGCCTGCACATCGTCCGCAAGGAGCACGGTTCCGCCGTGGCCAACGGGATCGCGCGCCGCATGGTGGTCCCGCCGCACCGCGACGGCGGGCAGGCCCAGTACGTGGCTGCGCCGCTGCCCACGGCACCGGCCGCGACGCTCGCCCCGCTGCTGGACTGGATGGCGGGACATCTCGACGAGGATCTACCGGTGGCGGCGCTCGCCGCGCGGGCCCACATGTCGGCGCGCACGTTCGCGCGGCGGTTCCTGGCCGAGACCGGGACGACGCCTGCCCGCTGGTTGCGCGATCAACGGGTCCTCGCCGCCCAGCGATTGCTCGAGAGCACGGACCTGCCCGTCGACGCGGTCGCCGACCGCGTCGGGTTCGGGACGGCCGCGGTCCTGCGGCAGCACTTCCTGCGTCTGCGCCGCACCACGCCGCACACCTACCGGCGCACGTTCCGCGCCGGCCCCGGCCTCGTACGGTGACCTGCCCGGCGTCGGCGCGCGGCGGGTATCCCCGGCCGGAGCGGGTACCCGGGGGAAGAAACGGTCGCGACGTGACGTTGACGCGATCAGTACCCGACCGAAAGGATCCCTGTGGCCACCCAGACTCTCACCCAGCAGAACTTCGACGACATCATCACCGGTAACGACGTGGTCCTCGTCGACTTCTGGGCCTCGTGGTGCGGGCCGTGCCGCTCCTTCGCCCCCACGTTCGAGTCGTCCTCGGAGAAGCACCCGGACGTCGTGCACGCCAAGGTCGACACCGAAGCCGAACAGGGCATCGCGACGGCGGCGAACATCCGGTCCATCCCCACGATCATGGCGTTCCGGGAAGGCATCCTGGTGTTCAACCAGGCCGGGGCCCTCCCGCCGGCCGCGCTCGAGGACCTCGTGACCCAGGTCAAGGCTCTCGACATGGACGAGGTCCGGCGGCAGATCGCCGAACAGAACCAGAAGCAGGGCTAGCGACGTCCCGGGCGCACTCCCGCCGCCACCGGGCGACGGGAGTGCGCCTGCCGGTGCCGGAGTCAGTGCGCGGCGGCGTCCCAGCTGCGTCCGAACCCGACCGAGACGTCCAGCGGGACGGACAGTTCGATGACCGAGGCCATCTTGTCCCGTACCAGCTGCTGCACCTGTTCGCGCTCGTCGGCAGTCACCTCGAGCACCAGCTCGTCGTGCACCTGCAGGAGCATGCGCGAACGCAGGCCGGCCTCGCGCAGGGCCGTCTGCACGTCGATCATCGCGACCTTGATGATGTCGGCGGCGGTGCCCTGGATCGGGGCGTTGAGCGCGGCGCGTTCGGCGACCTCGCGGCGCTGCCGGTTGTCGCTGTTCAGGTCCGGCAGGTAGCGGCGGCGCCCGTAGAGGGTGGAGGTGTAGCCGTCCTTGCGGGCCTGTTCGACGACGGCGTGCAGGTAGTCGCGCACGCCGCCGAAGCGGTTGAAGTACGCCTCCATCTGTTCGCGGGCTTCGTCGGTGGAGATCTTCAGCTGCTGCGCCAGCCCGTACGCGCTGAGCCCGTACGCCAGGCCGTACGACATCGCCTTGACCCGCCGCCGCAGTTCCGGGGTGACCTCCTCGATCGGCACCCCGAAGGCCCGGGAACCGACGAAACTGTGCAGGTCCTCACCGGTGTTGAACGCCTCGATCAGGCCCTCGTCCCCGGACAGGTGCGCCATGATCCGCATCTCGATCTGGCTGTAGTCCGCGGTGAGCAACAGGTCGTAGCCGGGGCCGACGACGAACGCGTCGCGGATGTGCCGGCCCGCCTCCGTACGCACCGGAATGTTCTGCAGATTCGGCTCGGTCGAGGACAGCCGGCCGGTGGCCGCCACAGTCTGGTTGAAGGTGGTGTGGATGCGGCCGTCGTCGGCGATGGACTTGATCAGACCGTCGACCGTGGTCTTCATCTTCATCGCTTCCCGGTGGGCGAGCAGATGCTCGAGGAACGGGTGCCCGGTCTGTTCGAACAGGTTCTGCAGCGCCTCGGCGTCGGTGGTGTACCCGGTCTTGGTCTTCTTCGTCTTCGGCATGTCCAGCTCGTCGAACAGCACCACCTGCAGTTGCTTCGGTGAGCCGAGGTTGATCTGCTTGCCGATCACGTCGTACGCGGCCGCCGCGGCGGCCGCGACGTCCGCGACGAAGCCGGACTGCAGGTCGTCCAACCGTTCGGCCTCGACCGCGATGCCGGTCGCCTCGAGGTCGGCGAGCACCCCCAGCAAAGGCAGTTCCATGTCGGTCAGCAGGGCGGTGGACTCGATCCCGTCGAGTTCGGTGTCCAGCGCCGCGGCGAGATCCACCACCGCCCGGGCCTGCAGAATCGCCGACTCGGCGACCTTCGCGTCCGCGGCGTCGGCGTCGTCGAGCAGCGAGAGCTGCTGCTCCCCCGACTCCTCGACCCGCAGTTCCCGCTTGAGGTAGCGCAGGGACAGGTCGTCGAGGTTGAAGCTGCGCTGCCCGGGACGCACCAGGTACGCCGCGAGGGCGGTGTCGCTGGTGACCCCGGCCAACGTCCAGTCGCGGCCCCGCAGCGCGTGCAGGGCGGCCTTCGCCTCGTGCAGCGCCTTCGGCACCGCCGCGTCGGCCAGCCAGCCGGTCAGTGCCGTCTCGTCCTCGGGGGTGAGGGTCGTGGTGTCCACGTACGCCCCCTCGCCGTCGGCCGCCGCGATCGCCACGGCCGTGGCGTCACCGCCGAACGGAACGCAGGAGCCGAGCACGGTGATCCCGTGCCGCGCACCCGGCCCGGCGTGCTCGGCCAGCCACCCGGGGAGCGTGCCCGGCTCGAGCACACCGCCGCGCACCTCGAAGCCCTCCTCGGCCTCGGGTTCGACCGAGCTGAGCGTCGCGAACAGCCGGTCGCGCAGCACCTTGAATTCGAGGTCGTCGAACAGCCGGTGGATGCGGTCGCGGTCCCAGGGGGCCAGAGCCAGCTGGTCGGGGGTGTAGGGCAGGGTCATGTCCCGCACCATCTCGGTGAGCTGTCGGTTGAGCAGCACGCTCGACAGGTGCGCCCGCAGGGCGTCGCCGGTCTTTCCGCGGACCTCGTCGACGCGGTCGACGAGATCGGTCAGACTGCCGAACTCGCGGATCCACTTGGCGGCGGTCTTCTCCCCCACGCCCGGGATCGACGGCAGATTGTCGCTCGGATCCCCGCGCAGCGCCGCGAAGTCGGGGTACTGCTGCGGGGTCAACCCGTACTTCTCCTCCACCGCCGCCGGCGTGAACCGGGTCAGGTCCGACACTCCGCGCCGGGGATACAGGACGGTGACGTCGTCGGTGACCAGTTGCAGGGAGTCCCGGTCGCCGGTGACGACGAGCACCCGATACCCCTGGGCTGCGGCCTGCGTGGCCAGGGTCGCGATGATGTCGTCGGCCTCGAAACCGGCCTCGGCCATCACCGGGATACCCAGGGCCTCGAGCACGTCCTTGGTGATGTCGATCTGACCGCGGAACTCGTCGGGCGCAGAACTGCGGTTGGCCTTGTACTCGGGGTAGGCCGTCGCCCGGAACGTGTCGCGGTTGACGTCGAACGCGGCGGCGACGTGGGTGGGCTGCTCGTCGCGCAGCAGGTTGATGAGCATCGAGGTGAACCCGTACACCGCGTTGGTGGTCTGCCCGCTGTGGGTCTTGAAGTTCTCCGCCGGCAGGGCGTAGTACGCGCGGAACGCCAGGGAATGCCCGTCGAGCAGCAACAGGGTCGGTCGGTCGCCGCCGGCGGCGACGGGTGCGGAGGAGGTCGATGCGCGAGTCACGGTTCCTCAGTCTAGGGACCGGCTCGGACAACCCGGACCCACCGCGCCCGGTGTCCCCGCCGCGGCGCGGCGAAACAGAACAGCGCGGCGCGGCGAAACAGAACAGATACGCGGCGGAAATCGCAGAGCGCCGTGGAATGCGGTTGCAGCCGCTAAAGTCCGGTTCCACGACGCCGGTGCCCCGGCGGCGCGCACGACGACCCCGACGTGATCCGGAGGACCTGCGTGGCCCCATTCGTGCCGCTCCGGGAGCGATTGCCGGTTCCTCGGCTCGCCCCGATACTCCTGCTGCTGCTCGCGCTCGCCGGTCTCGGAGCCGGGACCGCCCTGGCACAGGAGCCCACGCCACCCCCGGCACCGGCCACCACCGCCCCACAGCCGAGCGAGGGGGTGCGGGTCAGCGGCAGTCTCAACAACGCCGGAGAACGCCTCGGCGGGGTCACGGTCCGGGCCCGCGACACCACGGGCGCCGAGGTCGCCGAAGCGACCTCGGCGGCCGACGGCCGCTGGGCGATGACCGTGCCCCCCGGCACCTACACGTTCGAAGTGGACGAGCAGTCCCTTCCCGACGAGGTCAGCGTGCAGGGCACCGTGCAGCGCGACGTCGTTGCCGGCCGGGCCAACACCGTCATCTTCTCGTTCGGCGAGTCGCGTTCCGGGTTCGGCACCTCCGGGTGGGAGACGTTGATCCGCACCGTCGTCGACGGACTCCGGTTCGGCCTGGTGATCGCGATCGCCGGGGTCGGGTTGAGTCTGATCTTCGGAACCACCGGCCTGACGAACTTCGCGCACGGGGAGCTCGTGACCCTCGGCGCGGTGGCCGCGTGGATCTTCAACGTGAGCCTGGGCATCCAGCTGATCCCCGCGACGCTGCTCGCGATCGGGGTGGGCATCGTCATCGGCCTGCTCAACAACGGGCTGATCTGGGCGCCCCTGCGGCGCCGGCGCACCGGCCTGATCGCCCAGCTCGTCGTGTCGATCGGCCTCGCGATCTCGTTGCGCTACCTGATCCTCGCGCTGTTCTCCGACCGGGCCGAGGCTTTCGCCGACTACCAGGGCCAGCGACAGCTGGAATGGGGTCCGATCGCGATCACCCCGGTGAACCTGGCGTGCATCGTGGTCAGCCTCGTCGTGCTCGTCGGGGTGGCCCTGCTCGTCCAGCGCACCCGCATCGGCAAGGCCATGCGGGCGGTGGCCGACAACCGGGATCTGGCGGCGGCCTCGGGCATCGACGTCGAACGCGTCGTCCGGTTCGTGTGGGGGCTCGGCGGTGGACTCGCGGCCCTCGGTGGGGTGTTGTTCGGCCTGTCCGAGCTCGGCGGTCGGGTGCAGTGGGAGATGGGCTTCAAGCTGCTGCTGCTGATGTTCGCCGGGATCACCCTCGGCGGGCTGGGCACCGCGTACGGGGCGTTGCTGGGTTGCGTGATCGTCGGTCTGCTCGTGCAGTTGTCGACGCTGATCATCAACCCCGACCTGAAGTACATCGGTGGCCTGCTCGTGTTGATCGTCGTCCTCGTGGTCCGTCCACAGGGCATTCTCGGCAGCCGGGCCAGGGTGGGGTGAGCGCCGTGGACCTCGTTGCCGTTCTCCAGGTTTCCTTCGCCCAGTTGATCGGGCCGTCGGCGATCTTCTACGCGCTGCTCGCCATCGGACTGAACCTGCACTTCGGGTACGCCGGACTGCTCAACTTCGGCCAGATCGGATTCGCCCTGCTCGGCGGGTACGGCGTGGGGATCATGACCGTCACCTACGACCAGCCCCTGTGGCTGGGCATCCTGGTCGGCCTGGTCGCGGCGGCCCTGCTGGCACTGGTGCTGGGCATCCCCACCCTGCGGTTGCGCGCCGACTACCTCGCCATCGTCACCATCGCCGCCTCCGAGATCCTGCGGCTGGTGTTCCGCTCCACCGCATCGGATCCGGTGACCGGCTCGACCAACGGGCTGTTCGGATTCGCCGGACCGTTCACCGAGCTCAGCCCGTTCGATTCCGGGCGGCAGTACTCGCTGCTCGGGATGCGGTTCTACGGCGACGACCTGTGGGCGATGGTCGTGGGCTGGTCCCTGGTGCTGGCCCTGTGCGGTCTGGTGTACCTGCTCAGCCACAGCCCGTGGGGGCGGGTGCTCAAGGCGGTCCGCGAGGACGAGGACGCCGCCCGGTCGCTCGGCAAGAACGTGTTCGTGTACAAGATGCAGGCGCTGGTGCTCGGTGGCATGATCGGCGGGCTCGGTGGCATCTTCAATGCGCTGCAGACCAAGTCGATCAACCCCGACTTCTACTCCACCGCCCAGACGTTCTTCGCCTTCGGCGCCCTGATCCTCGGGGGCGCCGCCACCGTGTTCGGCCCCGTCCTCGGCGCGATGCTGTTCTGGTTCCTGCTCACCATTCCCGATGCCCTGCTGCGCCAAGCCATCTCGGGTCCGGACCCGCTGCTGGCCCTGTCCGAGCAGCAGGTCGGCGCGATGCGCTACATCCTCCTCGGCGTGCTCATCGCAGTCATGATGGTGTTCCGGCCCCAGGGCATCCTCGGCAACAAGCGGGAGGTGCAGCTCGATGCCTGACGCGTCCCTGCCCGCGGCACAGCGTTCCGCCCTGTTCGACTCCGTGGCCCGCGAGCCCGGCGCAGCCAAACCGGATCCGGTCCTCGTGGTGGACCGGCTCTCCCGAACCTTCGGCGGCCTCCGGGCGGTCGACGTGGCGCACCTCGAGATCCAGCGCGGCTGCATCACCGGCCTGATCGGGCCGAACGGCGCCGGCAAGACCACGCTGTTCAACCTGCTCACCGGCTTCGACCGACCCGACACGGGGACCTGGAGCATGGACGGGGCGTCGCTCGGACGTCTGCATCCGCACCAGCTCGCGCGCCGCGGGATCGTGCGGACGTTCCAGCTCACCAAGGCGTTGTCGAAGATGACCGTGCTGGACAATGTGCGGCTCGGCGCGAGGGGGCAGCGGGGGGAACGGATGCTCGCGGCGTTGCTGCCGTGGACGTGGCACCGGCAGGAACGTGCCGTCACCGAACGGGCCCACGAGATGCTGGCGCGGTTCGCCCTCGACACGAAGGCCGACGACCTGGCCGGCTCCCTGTCCGGTGGGCAGCGCAAGCTCCTCGAGATGGCCCGGGCTCTGATGACGGACCCGGCGGTGGTCATGCTCGACGAGCCGATGGCCGGGGTCAATCCCGCGCTGACGCAGACCCTGCTCGGGCACATCAAGACTCTGCGCGACGACGGCACGACCGTCGTGTTCGTCGAGCACGACATGGACGTCATCCGCGACATCTCCGACTGGGTGGTGGTGATGGCGCAGGGATCGGTGATCGCCGAGGCCCCGCCGGAGCAGCTGTCCTCGAATCCGGCCGTCGTCGACGCCTACCTCGGCAGCCACCACGACCAGGTGCTCGAGTTCGACGACGAGGGCAACCCGGTCGGCGCCACGGCCGCGCTCGCCGTGGCCATGGAGGAGGCCGAGGCGCACACCCTCGAGACCGGCGGTGACCTGTCCGAACCGGACGCCACCGTCCTCGGCGACCTGCCCGACGCGACCGGACGGCCTCAGCCCGGTACCGAGCCTCCGACGCAGGAGAAGCCGTGAGCGAGACACCGCCCCCCGAACCGGCGCCGACGACCGCGGCCGAGCGCGCGGCCACCGCCGAGGAACACGCCCGCCTCGCCGAGGGGGCACTGGTGCGCGCCGACGACATCGTCGCCGGGTACTTCCCCGGCGTCGACATTCTGCGCGGCTGCAACTTCTACCTCCGCGACGGCGAGATCGTCGGCATCATCGGACCCAACGGTGCCGGCAAGTCGACCCTGCTCAAAGCGCTGTTCGGGTTGATCCCCGTGCGACGCGGCACGGTGACACTGCGCGGCGACGACATCACCGCCGCTCCGGCCCACGTCCTGGTGCGCAAGGGGCTCGGCTACGTGCCGCAGACCCGCAACGTGTTCCCGTCACTGACCATCGAGGAGAACCTCGAGATGGGAATCTATCTGCGGCCCAAGAAATTCGAACAACGGTTCGCGTTCGTCGCGGAGTTGTTCCCGCTCCTCGGTGAGCGCCGCAAGGTCAAAGCCGGGGCCCTGTCCGGCGGTGAGCGGCAGATGGTGGCGATGGGCCGGGCGCTGATGATGGATCCGTCCGTGCTGCTGCTCGACGAACCGTCGGCCGGCCTGTCGCCGATGTTCCAGGACGAGGTGTTCATCCGCTGCAAGAAGATCAACGCCGCGGGGGTGTCGATCATCATGGTGGAACAGAACGCACGCCGGTGCCTGCAGATCTGCGACCGCGGCTACGTGCTCGACCAGGGCCGCAACGCCTACACCGACACCGGACCGAACCTCATGCACGACCCGAAGGTCGTCGAGCTGTACCTCGGGACGCTCGCCGGCAGCCGGGAGCAGAAGCGCAACTGACGGTGGGCGGGCCGGGAACCGATCCGGTTCCCGGCCCGCCCACCGGCTCGTCGTCACCCACCGACCACGATGTAGTCCTCCGTGGTGAGCGTGTTGTCCGGTCCGAACACCAGGTGCC